>SLGR01000014.1 GCA_007136585.1 Candidatus Sumerlaeota bacterium
ATCACAGCGAATATAACTAGTATCATAATACTAGGGCTTCCTCTACCATTAACTTCCCCCTCCGGCGTCTCCGAAGGCAATATCAGTGAACCCCGGGTCCCATATCCTGTGCCTGTAGGGAAGATTCCCGCCGCGGCTGTTAAGGTAATGAAAGACCTCGCCCCGGGGAGACTCATTCCTCCCTATCCCTTCGCCGGGGGGAATCTCATCTGTTTTCGTCTCAAGAGGGGTATCAGTCTTTCTAAGCGCGGCTTCGCACTGCATTATTATAAGCGCTGACTGGCGGATCTCGCGCAGCCGAATTACGGCCCTGGCATAAAGATCCCCTCTGCCGAGAACCGGAACACTGAACTCAACCATCGGGTAGGCCGCGTACGGTTCGTCGCGGCGGAGATCAATATCTATATCCGAGGCCCTGGCAGCGGGTCCCGTGACACAGTTCTTCCGGGCATCTTCCCTGGGAAGGACCCCTTTCCCTTTCAGGAGGGAGCCCAGAACCGGGTCATCCTCCACGGCTTTCTCAATCATATCCGTTTTAGGTAGAAGCTTATTCAGTGCGGCTTTTATCATCTTACCCTGCTCCACGGAGATATCCCGTCGGACCCCGCCTATCTTCATCACGGCGTAATTACGCCTGTTGCCGAATATCTTTCCGCATACTTCCAGGAGGGGTGCCCTGTACCGGGCGCACCACATCCAGAGCGTATCATAACCCGTCAGGCGTCCGGCAAGGCCCAGCCATAGAAGATGGGCCTGGATCCGCTCCATCTCCGCTGCAAGGGTCCTTATATACTTTGCCCTTTCGGGTATCTCTATTCCGGCCAGGTCCTCTACGGCGCTTACGAAAGCAAGCGGATGGGAGACGGAGCATAAACCGCATATCCTTTCCGTAAGGAAAACTACCTGGCTGAAATGCCTGGATTCAGAGAGTTTCTCTATGCCCCGGTGCCTGTACCCCATATCAATATCCGGGGCCCCGGACGCCGGACGGCGATTGAAAAACCCGGGTTCCCCGAAGAGTCCGCCGGCGGGACCCGTATGAACCCGCCGGGGGTTTCTACCCGTATCCGCGCTCATTTCTTCCTCAGAGGGAACTTCCTCCCCCTGTACCCTCGGCCAAGAATAAGGTTTCCGGGAGTATCGTTTCCCCTGAAGGATACCCCCATAAGCTCATATATCTCCTGTTCAGCCGGTTCAGCTCGCGGGATCACTTCTTTCAGGGACTCCACCTCGGGGTTTACGGGATCCAGGGAAACCCTCAGGGTCAGCACCCCCCCGGAAGTATCGTCACTGAAATGATACAGGACCTCAACCGAATCTTTCAGGTCCACACCGCTTGCGGTTATGAACCTGAACCCGGCTTCCCCGAAAAGATGACCCGCGACATCCCCAACACGGGCAGGGTCTATCCCCAGGTATATTCTACGGGAAGAATGAGCCTGAACGGAGTTTATTACCGAGGAGAACCTTTCCTTGAGTTCCTTCAGAATATCCATCGCCCCTTTCTCCTTTTCCCGGGACCCGGTTTATCCTTTCCGTAAAGCCCGAGGAGTCCGGAGAGGAGGGCCTCCGGGGTAGGCGGGCACCCCGGGATGTATAGATCAACCGGGATGTATTTATCCAAGGGTTTTAAAACATTATATGAGCCCCTGAATATCCCGGTATCAAGGGCGCAGGTTCCCACGGCCGCCACCTTAACAGGGCGGGGAGCCTCCCCGCGCACCTTTTTAAGAAGGGAAAGAGATTTTGGGTTAAGAACACCCGTAACCAATAAACAGTCGGCGTGACGTATGCTCAGCGCCTCTTTTATCCCGAACCTTTCCGAATCAAACCCGGGGGTAAATATCTCAAGTATCTCCATATCGCAGTTACTGCAGGAAGAGGCAGCAAAATGATAAACCCAGAGTGAGCCCGCAGCCGGTTTTATCATAACCCCAGACCCCCGAGAAGAACGGAGAAAGCCGCCGCGGCGGTTACCGGATAACGGAAAAATTTCTCTATCTGGTCTATCCTAAGTCGGGGGAAAATGTTTTTTACAAGCGCTGAAAAAAGAAGCAGCCCCGCATACCGTAACAGGGTCCCGGAGAGACCGGAGCCGCCCAGGAAAAGAAGCACGGCAAGGAGCGGGATAAAAGCGTCCAGTATCCATCCGGAAAGCATAAATAGAGCCAGCGGAGGGCCCGAGTACTCCGCGAAAACCCCGCCCATTATATCCCGCCCGGAGGAGGGCATATCAAAAAGCGAGCGCGAGGACCTGGCCATCAGGCAGAGAAAAGCCGCCGCAAAAGCTATAAACCCCGAGAGAGAGGCTGCAAATGCGCCCTCATATGACTGGATGGAGTGTATTCCCGCCAGGCTCAGTTCTCCTGAGCTTTTCAGTATCACGGTTACAACGGAAAGTATAAGCGGAACCTCGCAGGCTGCGAAAACCCTCACCTCTCCCGAAGCCCCTTCCGAAGAGAAAGGTCCCGGGGATGAGGCTCCTGCCAGAAATATGGAAAAGACCGGAACCCTTAATAGGTAGAGCACGGCAAATATATCTCCCGCGAACCCGCGACCGGCTCCCGCTTCCGTAAGTATCATTGCCGTAAGTATAAGGGCCGAAAACCCAAGAACCGGAGCGCCCAGGAAAACCGGGGCCGGTGCCCCGGCGGGGATAAGAGTTTCCTTCCGGGAAAGTTTAAGTATATCGTAAAGTGGCTGCAGGAGAGGCGGACCGCTCCTAAACTGGATAAGGGCGCTTATCTTCCTCTCTATCCAGCAGACCGCCGCCCCCGCCGCCGCGGCAAATATTATTCCCGGAAAAAGAATATAATTAAAAACGCTCATCTCCAGCCGTAAGACCTTGCCCCCACCCCGTCATCTATAAGAACCCAGCCCTCCGGAAGCTCATCGGAAAACTCTATCGCTCCCCTGCGGCATAACTTTCTGCATTTTTCAAAATCAATCTTATAAGCCGGGTACTGAACATATTCAAGAAGGTACGCCGGGTTGGCCCCCACCGGGCAGACCGCGGAGCATTGCCGGCAGGAGACGCACCTCATGGAAAGCCTTTTTACCCCCCCCCCTTCCGTTTTTACCAGTGCCCCTGCAGGGCAGGCGGCCGCGCAGGGCGGGTTCAGGCAGCGGCGGCATACCGCGGCCCTTACCCCGCGTTCAATAAGAGCAAAAAGGCCGGGGTGCGCCCGGCGGCACTTCACACACCCGAAACATTTATCAAGATCTATAAGTATCATACCCATAACCCCGGAAGATCCTTCACCCTGCTGTATGGGAAGACAGGCCCGTCCCGGCAGACGTAGTAAGTACCCGCCAGGCAGCAGCGGCATTTCCCGAACCCGCAGGATATTCTCTTTTCAACCGGCACCCATACCCTGCTCTCATCAACCCCCATCTCCTTAAGAGCCCCGGCACCGCTCCTTATTATTTCGGGAGACCCCGCGACCACGGCGGAGCAGTTTTCGGGTTCGGGGCTTAGCCGGGAAAAAAGACCCGGGAGCGGCCCCGCTTCTCCGTTCCAGGACTCACCGGGGGTCTCAGCTGTTTTCAGGACCCTGAACTTCTCCCCCCATTTCTCAAGATCGGTCCTGTATAGCAAATCCCCGGGTGACCTGCACCCGTAAAGAAGGGTTACGCTCGGGTACGAATCCCTGGAGGAGAGAATATCCAGGATAAGAGGCCTTACGGAAGCAAGATGCCGCCCCCGGGCTATTATTATAAACTCCCGGTTTCTGAGCTTTTCCAGAGGGAACCCTTTCCCGCACGGTCCGCGAACCCCGAGGGTATCCCCCTTCTTTTTCCTGTGAAGGGCCCCCGTGATATCCCCGGTCCTCTTAACCGTAACCTCCACTCCGGGCTCCCCCCCTGGCCGGGGTGAGGGGGTAAAGGGAGCCTCACCTGTTCCCGGCGCCGCAAGAAGGATGAACTGCCCCGGGTAAAACTCCACCGGCTCATCCGTCTCCAGTGAAAAAGTCTTTATCTCGGGAGTCTCCTCTATTATACCCCTTATAACGCCCCTTACCGGTTCGTAAAGGTTATTCCCGGTCATAAATTTCTTTCAGAGTATCTCTCATATCTATCCTGCCGGGGCAAACCTGCACGCACCTGCCGCATCCGGTGCATCCCGGTATACCGAACTCCTCACGCATAAGATAGAACTTGCAAAGGTACCTGTGGCGGAAACTTTTCCAGAGTTCTTTCCCGGGGTTCCCTCTTCCGGGCGAAGAAGCGTAGCCTTTGAACTGGCAGGAATCCCACTGAAGCGCCCTGGTAAACTTTTTCCCGGAAGTAGATTCGTTCAAAAGGGCGCAGTAACAGGTGGGGCAGCAGAAACAGCATCCTCCGCACCTTATACAATCCCCGGATACTGCGCCCCATAATTCGGCGGCATCATTTTCCAGGACCTTTTTTCCTGCAGAGGTTTCACAGTCAGAGACCCCGAAGTTTCCCCTTACTTTCCTGGAGGCGGTATCCCTTATATTATCGCGCTGGAGAATATCTCCCGGTCCGGGTCCGGACCGCTCAGAGTCTCCCAGGAGCTCCACCGCTCTCTCCCCGGAAAACTCTATCAGGAACTCCCCGTTTTTCAGGATGGAAAGGTTGATCCCGGACCCCTGCTTAACGTAGGGAGAACCCCCTGTCTGGATGCAGAAACACGTATCTGCGGGGGAAGCGCAGTCGGCGGTTACAATTGTAAGGTTATCCCGGAGACTCCCGTATACAGCATCAGCCGGCTCATTCTCAAGGAATACCCTGTCAAGAACACCGGCAAGAGCCCGCAGGTCGCAGGAACGGGCCCCCACGATTATAACGGGTTTTTCAAGCAGGCTGCTTCCCCCTGCGGCAAACCCCCTCGCTGGCAAGAGAAACTCTTTTACCCCCCGCCAGAGGGGGAGAGACGCAAGGTCAAACTCCCCGAACTCTTCAAAAAGAGAGATCCGGCCCCGGGTGTCGGGGAGAAAGACCAGGTTTTCCAGGGACCACCTGCTCAGTAGCTCTTTAAACTCTTTTTCTGTTTTTTTTATTATCACCGGTTCCGGGGTTCCCGCCGTCCCGGGAGCTGAGGAAAAAAGCCAGGTTCTCAAGTTCAAAGGCAAGGTCCGCGCTGCGGACGTGGACATCTTCGGGAACTCTCAGGTTAACGGGGGCAAAGTTCAGCATCTCCCTTATCCCGGCGGAAACAAGTTTATCCGCCACACCCTGGACCGCGGAAGCGGGGACTGCTATGACCGCAATATGTATATCACCCTCGCTGAGCCGGCTCCGGATATTACTGCTATCTTCTATAATTACATCTTCCCATTTTTTTCCGATCCTTTCCGGATCTGCATCAAAAACGGCCCGGAAGAGAAAACCTTCTTTTCTGAAACCGGAGTAATAAAAGAGCGCCCGCCCCAGGTTTCCCGCGCCTATCAGGGCCACCCCCCAGCTCCTGTCAATCCCTATGAGCCTCTCCAGGTCTTCCCGGAGAGCCGGGATATTGTACCCTACCCCGGGTTTACCCATCCTTCCTATAAGAGAGAGGTCTTTTCGTACCTGGGCGGGAGACTTGGAAAGTATGAGGGCCAGTTTCCTTGATGTAACCCATCTTTCGCCGTTCTTCTCCAGCCTCTTGAGAAGACGGCGGTATATAACCAGTCTTTCTACAGTGTGTGTGCTTATCACGGTTTTTTATCCGCCGGATCTACTCACTGGTTATGACGGGTTCGGAATCAATTATACTGAAATAATCCTCCAGGGCGCACCCCGATAAAAAGGCTTTAATAATGCGCCGCCCCTGGGGCATAAGGTCGGGTTCCAGGTACTTCTCAAGGTGTTTTTTGAAAAAATCCTCCAATATTCGGCTCCCGGCGTCATAGGCCTCTTCCCCTACCTCCAGCTGTTTCTCAACCTGGAGGAACTCCCTCTCCATAAGCTGCCCCTCTATCATAAGCTCCCTGAAAGCGTACCCAAGGACCGGTGATCTTGCCGGAACAAGCTGTTTCTCCGTAAACCAGGCCCCTCCGCGTCTTGCAAGGTACTCCCGGGCAAGCCACTGCGGCATAAACCCCACCTCCCAAGCCCCTATATGCTGGTTGGGGGTCAGTATATACCTTACTTTCGGCGTGGATATTATCTGTTTGAGAAGCATATTTGCCTGCTTAACGCGTTTGCCGGTCGCAAAGGGCCAGTACGATCCCACACCCTCGGAGCTCATCTCCTCTGTGAGTGTTATACTGGGGTTGGAGTGACCCCTGGGCGATACAAGCCTCCAGAGCCAGGCCAGGGCCGGGGGAAGAACATGAAAAAGACCTATTATGCCGTAAGTCGGGTTCTCCTTCGTGCAGGCGGGGGTCCTTACCCCGAAACTCCTTACATCCACATCAACGGGGTCGTCAATTGAATCGGTTACAACCTTCCGGGGAAGCGTTATGCGGGGGTTAGGGCAGGGTTTCCCGGGCTCGTCCTCTATATGCTCCCATATGAGGGCCGTGCTGCCGGGTGCCGCGTCAATATTCAGAAAGAGCATAGGATCCCTTGACATACAGGACAACTCCTCAAGATGAGGGTCTGTACCGTAACGGCTTATATGGTTTACCCTTATGAACCAGGCGTTCTCGGCGTCAATAAGTGAGAGTTTTCCGTTATCCTTCTGCACCGAGGGATGGCTGGCAGCCATATCGTCTGTGACCGGGCGCAATGCGCAGCCGAGGGGGAGCGTCAGGAACCTTTCTTCGCCCGTAAGAGTGTTTTTCCCCAGGCGGAGCCTTCCGCTTCTCTCCCTGTGCATATCCTCGAGCATCTCGCTCTTTCCGCACCCGCTGGGCCCCTCGTGGGATATGGTTATCTTATTATCATACGGGGTTATCACCTGGACCGTGGAGCAGTGAAGGGTAAGCCAGTCCTCGAACTCCCCCCGGTTTATAAGCATACCGTATACGCCTTTCTTCGCGCTCGGGCCCGGGTAAAGGTTATAACTGAACATTTCGTGAAGATCGGGTTTCCTGCTGTGAACAACCACCTGTTTCCCCTTAAAACGGGTATGGCGGAAGGGGGGCGCCACGAATATGAAAGCCTTAGGATCAAACTCCCGCTTCAGTTCGGCGGGATCTATTATCCCCTGAAGGAGGGCCAGTCCAAGGGCAAAGAAACCCGCGTTGGCCGGAGCGACCGCCATCGCCTCCATCCCAAGTTCTCCCGGGCCGGCCCGGAAAAAGAAAACGCAGAGCTCCTGGGATTTAAGCCAGTTGAAAGTCTCTGCCCTTAGTTCTTCAAACCCGTACCCGAACCTCTCCTTAAATATGGGTTTATCGGTAGGATACTCGTCGGCAACCACCATACAGTCCGGGTCACGCCGGCGCATATAGCTCTCCGTATAATTTGCCGCGACACCGTTTCTCACCCGGCAGACCCGGGCCTCTTCAACCGGCCCTTTTCCCGGGACCTCGTACGAGACCCTGTGCCATCCGTCGGGGCCCAGATCCCTGCAGGAAAGAGAGACCAGATCCTCTATACAGGAAGCAACCGTATACCCCGGGCACCCGGAGAGAAGATCAGAGATCTCAGTTCCAAGTTTTATGTTATCAATATTTTCCATATGACTTATTCCTTTTTTTCCTTTTACAAATTCCGGTTAACTTTATCTCATTTTAAAGGATTTTTGTCAAAACACCAGTTTCCCGCGGGATACTGATGAAAAAATCCGGTCCCTGTGTTAGTATTATATAATATAGTAAAAACCCGGCAATAATGACAAGGGAGGCAAAGAAATGAGAAAAGCGGAGCGGATAAACCGGCTTGGAACAGAGACCGCCTTTGCGGTATCACGGGAGGCGGCTGAGTTTGCCGCAACAGGAAAAAAGGTCTTCCCGTTTCACCTGGGAGACCTGAATTTCCCCACACCCCGGAAGATAATTAATGCCTCCCTTAAAGCCTTGAATGAAGGGAAAACCGGGTACTCTCCCAACGCGGGGATCCCCGAGCTGAGAAAAGCCCTGGCTGAGAATTTAAACATCTCGCATAAGACTTCCTATACGGGCGATAACGTGGTCATACAGCCCGGCGGGAAGCCGGTCATAGGAAAGTTCATACTGGCCCTTATGAACCCGGGTGACGGGGTGCTCTACCCGAGCCCCGGGTACCCCATATACGAATCCCAGATAGAGTTTCACGGGGGAGTTCCCGTACCATACTCCTACAGGGAAGGAAAGAACGGGTTTGAGCTTGATATCTCATCAATTGAAAGAAGGATCACTGGAAATACCCGGCTGCTTATATTCAACGATTTCCAGAACCCTATGGCCGCCGAAGCATCCCCGGAGGAACTGCGCCGGATAGCCGAGCTTGTGGAGAAACACGATCTTTACGTACTCTGTGACGAAGCCTACTTTGATGTCAGATATTCGGGAAGCTCAACCTCCCTGGCCTCTATCGGCGGGATGCAGGAAAGATGCGTTCTTCTGTATACTTTCTCAAAAAAATTCGCTATGACGGGGTGGCGCCTCGGAGCCGCCGCGGCTCCGGCGGATATCGCGGAGATAATAGCAAAGCTCAATACTAACGACGAATCCTGCCCCAACCACTTCATCCAGTACGGGGCCCTTGCCGGGCTCCGGGAGGAGCAGCCGGAGGTCGGAGAGATGCTTGAGGTGCTTAAACGCAGAAAGGATACAGCGGTGGAGATATTAAACTCCATAGAGGGGGTGAGGTGCTTCAACCCCGATACCACATTCTACCTTTTCCCTAACGTGACCGGGGCAATGGAGAGGCTGGGGATAGACTCCTATGACGATTTCCGGAGGAATGCCCTGCATGAGACCGGGGTTTCTTTCTGCACAAGACTGCATTTCGGGCGCCAGCTTGAAGGGGAGAAGGAAAAACACATAAGGTTCGCCTACTCGGGGATTGACGCTGACGATCTTGAGGAAGGGCTTCTAAGACTCAAGAAATTTATAGAAACCTGATCTTTTAATCTATAAGAGGATCCCCAGTCCCGTCGGGCTCTTCCGGTTCGGGCTCCCCTTCGGATTCTTTCCGGACCGCGGCTATGATCTTCTTCATCACGGAAAAATAAATAAGGAGGGGGAGCGCCAGAAAGAGAAGCAAGAAGAGCTGCCAGGAGATTGCGGATTCCGGGGCCCCGGTGATAAGTTGAGTCGAAAACCTGTCTATATTAAATATTATAAGGATAAAAGCCGCGTATATGACGCTGAAATTTGTACGAGGGTCGCTGGCCTTGAAAAGCTCCAGCCCTTCGGTCCTCTGCCGCATCAGAGGCCAGAGAATCGAACCTCCGATATGCCCCGTCATATCCTCCGTAAGGTGTACGGCAAACCCCAGGAAGGCCACCCCCCCGTAAAGCGACCAGTTCTCAACTCCCAGCAGATAAGCCCCGAGGAAAACCGGAACCGAGAGGATCAGTCCAAGCAGGTAGGAATGGGTCCAGGTCCTGTGCCAGGGGAGCCAGTTAAAGTACACCCTTCCGTCGGGCTCCTTCTCAAGACCGAACATGGTGCTTGAAAGTATATCAACGGTTGTCGGGGGTATCTTCTTTCCGGGCTTATCCGGGCCTTTTATGAGTCTTCTGAGGAGCCTTACCGAACTGTTCAGCCAATCAACCTTCTCCGATCTTGGTTTCAGTTCATAATCAAACTCCGCCGTGGCGCTCCTCTTATCCGCAGGCGGAGCCGTTCCGGGGACGGGGATCTGCGAGGTGCTTACGATCTCGTTTACCTGAACCGAAACCGATTTTTTATCAAAAAAAATACAGTACTGCCTCCACTCATTTCCCGAGAGCTGTATCGGAAAGAACTGTATCCTGACCTCCTTCCCTGTGCGCCCGGCCTCGTTTACGGCGCGGGCGAACTGAGCGGCTATCTCAGCCGGGTCGGGAGATGAAGGTTCCGGGTCAACTTTGAAGAGAGGTTTCTGAAAGAACTGGTTGAACTTAAAATCAAGGGTGTCGGGGAGCATGCCGAATATCCCCGCAAGAACTATTATAAAACTTCCGGCGGCCCCTTCCACAGCAAACCTGGCGGAGGTGGAGATTCTGACTACCTGGGGGATAAAAGTGGCCGCGGCAACTCCCGAGACGAAATGTGTCATCCCCTTCAAGTGATTATCCTCCTGATTCCGGCTGAGTTCTCCGGCTCACGCGGTAAAAACATCAGATAAGCCTGAGGAACCTGGCCACAGCGTCGCCGTAACCGGCCATATTGAGGGCTATGGGAACCAGCAGGACGGCCATACAGTGGCTTCTCCGGCACCCGTAGAATACAGGGATCATACCTATGCAGGTAGTTGCCAGGGAGACGGTGATCCCGGCCCATCCGCCCCCGACGGCGTATATTATCAAAAATACCAGTATAAGAGAAGATATGTAGATGAGCTTCAGGTTCAGCCTGTGAACGATACAGACCATAAGTTTTGTAGAGACAATAAGAAGTAGGAAGGCAAGGCTGCCGCTCAGGAGTATTGTGCCGAGCATTACCGGGAAATCCCCGGGTTCGGCTGTAAATACCGGGCGCAGTATGAAGGTAAGTCCTCCCCTCCCCGTTCCGTATGGGGTCAGATCCGTGAGTATGAAAAGCATAAGAAAGGCCCCCACGTAGTACATGATCTTTATCATTCCTCCTGAAATAAGGAAAAGTCGTTCCTGCCGGTAGTACATCTCAGGGGTATGAAGGTGCTTTATCTCCCCCGGAGACTGCGGGTCCCTGAACTCCGCCCGGGAGATGTTTCTGTGGTTTGTCACATGTCCGGCTATCATCGCGCCTATACCCGCGGTGACCGCCGGAAGGTAAGCGGCAAGCATCCCTCCAACGAAACCGGGGACGGCCCCGAACCCGAAATCCTCCCACCCCGCGTTGATCTTACGGCTTATATGCTGCCGGGGCGGACGGTAATCGGATATAAGAGTCTGGATGATGGATGGTATGGCAAAGAACCCGATGAATACGGGCATTATATTCTGGAAACTGCTCTCCACGGGCATTATCGGCTTGGCAGTATATATAAGCCCGAATACGGCGGCTAGTGTAAATGTAAGTATCCCGGCGAAACAGTTCCTCCAGGCCTCCCTGAACCTTTTAAAGGGCGTCTCGCCCCTGCCGGCTCCCTTGGGCCACTCGCTCATTATGTAATGCGCTATAACAAGCCCCAGTATCCAGTGAAGGTGGGGGCCGGTAGCCCTGGCTATGTAAGGCCATATATACCAGAAAAAGGGGTAGAGAAGTATAAGGACCAGGACCCCCGCCATTGTTCCAAGCCCGGTCAGCAGGGCCGCGTCCTGACCCCGTCCCTTCGTCACCAGGCTAAGCGAGGGAAGGAGGGTAGCCCCTGCCGATTCATCGGCAGCCCCGAGGAACGTCATAGGAATCGTATTAAGAAAAGAGTAAGAAACCACCAGCGACATAAAGAAAGGAGCAAGTGCGTAGTAGGGTATAAGGTGCCTTGCCGTGGCCCAGAGGAGCATGGCTATACCTGCGACATTGTATATATGCAGGGCCGGGATGAGGCAGAGAAGAGCCCCGGAAAAAGTGCCCAGTATTACATATAATATCGTTACCGCATCCGGAACCGCTGCCGCGTAACTGCTCAGCACGGTCAGTCCAGCACCCTGAAATAATACGGATCTGACGGGTCGGCCGGCTCAAGCTGGGGCTCGTCCCTGTAGGAGCCTATATTGGCCATAACCCTGACCTCTGTGCCGCGGAGCCTGATGCGGTTCCCCGTATCTTCCGGAAGAGATTCGTACTGGGTCTCAAAGAGCGGCATATCTATGCTTCCCGTACCGTCGGAGAGCCTGACCATATGAATAAGCCCCCCGCTTCTTGTGGTAAACTCCCTGTAGCTCTGCACCCTTGCGGTTATCCAGTAAGTGCTCCCCTCGTCAGCAAGGGTTATCTCACCTATATCCTTATCCTCCACGGCGTCCCGGGCCAGTATCTCCATCCGGTCGGGGATGGAAAGAAACATGGAGTTTCCCCAGGCCTGGGATATGCTTAGAACCCCCGTGACGGCCAGGCGGTCCCTGAGCCGGGGCATCTTCTCCCCGTGAACCCTCCTGAATGCCCGCAGGCGGTTTATAGCGTTTATGCGTATCTGGCCCGTACCGTCGTTAAGGGTCATCCGGAAACTGTTATCTTCCTCGCTGTAATCAATCCTTGTAACCAGCCCTTCAACCCTTACCAGGGCGTTATTCATCGGCTCGCTTATATCGCCTATATTTATATGGGGGGGAACCTTAAGGTAGGCGGCTATCCAGAGAAGCGCTATCCCCGCTACCGAACCGGCTATGGCTATCTTCCTGGCGGCTCGCACAGAGATGCTCTTGTTTATCCTTGCCCCGCACCTTACGCAGGTCCCCGTTACCCCGGCATAGTACTCGCATACGGGACAGACGCTTGCCTTTCTTGCCGGGGTGCTGGGGGTGGGTATCTCCGCCATTACTTCGGAAGCAGCCTGATAACCTTCCAGTCGGGGGAAACCCATAGCCCGGCCACCGTTACCTCGGGTTTCCATTTACTTACCCTTTCAACCGCCTTTAATATCTGATCCCGGTGGGTCTCATCGTCAACGGGGTTTCCCCCGCAGTCGGAATGGCCGCTTATACAGATTACGCGGGACCCGTGTTTCTCCAGGGATATATCAAGTTTTTCAATCAGGCTCTCCTTGCAGGGGCATACCTCCCCTGAAAGAATACCGTCCATCCCGGCCTCGGTTATCATATCAACACAATCCACCCCGAAATTTTTCCTTATCCACTCTATAAGCGGAACTATTACCCTGCCGTCCATACAGCTCATACAGGTCGCGAAACTCTTCCGGCTCTTCTCTCCGCTATCACCCATAATATTTCTCCTTTTTACGAACCACTCTTTTAGAAAAGGCTGAACCTGACCCCGGCGTCTATCATATGGTTAACGGTCTCAAGGTTTCCCCCGGATGTAAAACTGTAATTTACGATAACCTGGCCGCCCCAGTCCGAAAACTCGGGGGGAGCGGATTCAAACCCTCCTCCCATTGTATAGAAGAGCCCGCCCTCTGTATCTTTTATGCCTGCGCGGAACCGGAACCCTTCGGCTGCTTCTATCTCTGTTCCCAGATGAATACCGGTCTTATCCTTGCCTAACTCAAAATCAACCCCGGCAAGGAGTATCTCCAGCGGCCGGTAACTTGCCCCGACCCTGAAAATGGTAGGCATCGATATAATTTTCCCGTTAAAAAAGAAGAAACCAAAATTACTCACAGCGGCGCCGGCCCGGATATCCCCGGGAAGGTCCGTAAGAACTCCCATATCAATAGAAGCGCCGTGCCCCTTGTACCCGGCTATATTCTCATTAAGATACTTCACGTTTGCGCCTGCGTACAGGTCACCTTCAAGGTTAAGACCGAAGTTAAGCCCTAACGAAAGGTCGTAATACCTCAGTCCGCCGGTTCGGCGACCAGTTTCATCATAGGCATCAAGCCCCGCGACAGTGAAATAATCTATACTCAAAGCATGCAGGGGAACCGCGGAAAGAAGTCCGGAGGGAAGAACAATAAGGAAAGAGCCTTTTCCGGCGCTCTTTATCCAGTCAGCGTACCCCGCGGCGACAAAGAAATCATCCCGGTTCTGCCTTACCAGCCCCGCGGGGTTGTAAAATACGGAAGCCCCCGGGTCCTGTGATACGGAAGTATAAGCCCCGCCCATCCCCTCGGAGGCGGCAAAGACCGGAATTCTAAGGTACTGAAGGGCGGCCCCCCGTAACGGAGCGGGAAAAATAAAAACCGCAAGCAGAAATAAGACCATAGATCTCACGGGCGCTGAACCGCGAGGACGGACCGGGTCTTTTATACCATCTGGCATAAAAACACCCCTTTATCTCACGACCACCAGGGTTTTATTAACCTGGTACTTCTCATCCCCGGAGATCGCCCTCAGCCTGTAAAAATACAACCCCGGGGGCACCCGGTTTCCACTGTCGTCCCTTAGGTTCCAGGTAATAATATGCTCACCGCGTTCAAGGTCGGTTACCCTTCTGCTGTATATTTTATTCTGCATAAGATTAAATATCTCAAGGGTCAGATCAGACCTGGAATAAAGCTCAAAAGCTATATTCACATCCCCGGTTTCGGCAGGCTGGGGGTAGGCCTTGACAGAGCTGCGGAAAATCATCTTCGGGGTTATCTCGTCCCCCGTGGTCTCAACCTCAACCTCAATATCCTGGACAAGGAACTCTCCGGATATCAACTCCCCGAGCGCGCTCCTGCCGGTCAGCGCCGCGCGGTAAAGACCCGGCTCCACGCCTCCCTGCCTCTGGGTTCTCCCGTCCCACTCCAGGGAAACATCTCCGGCGGGTTTCGTTCCGGGTTCCATTATCCTTATTATGCGCCCGGGCTCAACCTCTTCGGTCACCGGGTTTACAGGCAGGGGTTCTCCTTTTACATACTCATAGGTAAACCCGTAATCCATATAATCCATAGAGCCGTCATCCGGAGCGGGAATGAATTCGGTTCCGGGGAGACATATAAGGACCCGTGAAGCGGAGCGGGTATTGCTCTGGTAGGTAAGTACCGATACCGGGTTATCCTCGCTGATGGGGGCAACCTCAAAGTTCCTGTAATCGGGTTTAGGTATAACAACGGTCTTGAACCCGGAATCCCTTTTAACCTCTTCAGTATCAAAAACCTCAAAAAATACGTAATACGTGCCGGGGGGCTGGACGACTCCGGACTCATCTCTCCAGTCCCAAGAGACACTCTGGGTTTCTCCGGATGGTGTCAGAGGGACGTCCCACCCGGCCCTTAAGACTTTAACGGGGTCGTAACCTCCCGGGGGTTCTCCGGGACTTACCCAGTACCCGTCGGAGTCTCTCGCTCCGGGGTCATCCCTGAACTCCATAAAATCCCCCCTTCTGTAAACCTCAATATTAACCGAGGAGATATCCTGAACGGAAAACGGTATATGCCAGATCTGCCCGTAACCCCAAAGGTGTCCGCCCTCACCGTCATACTCCCTGAACCGCTCCGCATTCCCACGCGTCTCGGAGATTCCCAGGTACCTGTTCTGTACTATACCGCTTACTACGGTTCTTGGCTCCTCGTCAGTAGCTGTTACCCGGTACTCGTGCGTTCCCGGTTCAGAATCTTCATATACCCGGTCTGAACCCGGTATTAAGGTCACGCTATCCGTATCCAGGTTCCCTATACCCGGGGCCCGCTCCAGTATATATGCAACAGTGCCGGAAGAGTTCGTCATCTCTGACCAACTGAGGGTAAATTTCCCGGCCTCTTCATCCCAGGAACCCTCCAGTCTTATCTCGGCGTAAGATTCGGCCGGAAAAACCGCAGCTGATATAAGAATCGCAAGTAAGAAAAAAACCCTTATCTTAACGCTCATGCTGAACCCCCGGGTTTATTTTCGTTCTCCAGTTCTTTCATAAGTTTCTCACTGCATTCTGTACATATCCCGTGTGTGAAATCCGCGTCCGAACGGGTGCAGATGTAATCCTCAACCCTCTGCCAGTACCCGTCATCATCCTTGATCTTATGACAGTAGCAGCATATAGGCAGGAGCCCGGTAAGGGTCTTTACTCTGGAGAGGGCCTCAGAGAGCTCTTCCCTGAGTTTCTTCTCTTTCTCATATTCCTGCTTGAGCTTATCCCTGGTCCTCTTGAGCTCAACGTGGGTTGCGGTCCTTATCCTTACCTCTTCCGCCCGGAAAGGTTTCGTTATATAATCAACCGCGCCGGCCTCAAACCCCTTTTTTATATCGTCAAACTCCTTCCTTGCGGTAATAAATATAACCGGGATCGCAGATGTCTGAGGCGAACCCTTCAGCTTAGCGCAGACCTCGTACCCGTCCATCCCGGGCATCATTATATCAAGAAGAACCAGGTCATACTCTTCCCCGGCGGCCATCTCAAGGGCGGAGTCCCCGCCTGAAGCTGTATCAACACGGTACCCCGAAGCCGAGAGCATATCCCCTATTATCTCAATGTTTTCAGGGACATCATCAACTATCAGTACCCTGGGAGGGGACTCCCCGCTTCGCGGACCCATACCCGTTACCTCTCAGGACTCCTTTTTCTCACCGCCTGATTCATCAGCCTCGTCCCCTGCCCCCTTTTCCCCCTCCTCTACATCTCCGGACCCCTGCCGGGTAACGTCCTGCTCCTCTACGTTCTCTTCCCGTTTCTGATCATCCGGGAGATCTTTCTCTTCCGGCGCCTCCGTAGTCTCTTTCTTTTTTTCATCGGCATAGGTAAGCTGGAGGTTTGTAAGGGTATCAAAAAGAACCTCCTTCTCCTTATCCGTAAGGTTACCCCGGGTCTTCTCCTTGAGCATCTCAAGTATATCAATATTTATCCTGCTGAGCCCCATATTTTTCTCCACTTTCCCTGTCTGGGGGTTGGAAATCTTGCCCATCCCCACCAGAGCGGTCTGGGAAAGGGAAAGAACAAAATTGAGAAAATTCATATCAACCTGCTGACCGGTATTATTCTCACTCATTTTACATACTCCTTTAAAGCGTATCCTATCCTTTCAACCGATTTATCCCTGCCTATAAACTCCAGGAGTTCAAAAAGACCGGGGCCCTTCATCTGACCCGATACCGCTACCCGGACCGGGTGAAATACCTTCCCCGCCCCTAACTGCTTTTTTTCCACATAGGACCGGAAAATGTCCTCAAGGTTTTCCCGGGAAAAATCCTCCGTTTCCCTGAGAAGGTTCTGTATATCTGTAAGTATATCTATTACCCCGTCCTTCTCAAGGCGTTTGCTGACTGCTTTGGGATCATATGCCACATCATCCCTGAGAAGGAACCCTATTTTCTCAGGGACCTCGCTTAAAGTGGAGAACTTTTCCTTCTCCAGCGCTAGAGCCTCAATGATTCTCTCCGGGATATCCTCCGGGGATTTCAGAATCCCTGCGCGGAGGAGCCAGGGGGCCGCCAACCGGGCCAGCTCGGCGGGGGAAGTCTCTCTTATGTACTTACCGTTAATCCACCGGAGCTTCTCCATATCAAATACCCCCGGGGAGCGCCCGACCCCGGAAAGATCAAATTTCTCCTTAAGCTCATCGGGGGCGAATATCTGCTGCGCATCCGAGGTTGACCACCCTAAAAGGGCAAGGAAGTTCCTGAGGGCCCCGGGAAGGTACCCCTCCTCCCGGAACTCGTCAAGGGAGGCGGCCCCGGTCCTCTTTGAAAGGCGTTTTCCGTCAGTTCCGTGAACCTGGGGAAGATGGGCGTACCTCGGAGGATTCTCTCCAAGCGCCCTGTATATGAGAAGCTGTTTGGGGGTATTGGAGATATGGTCATCACCCCTTATGACATGCGTTATCCTCATATCGGAATCGTCCGCTGCGCAGGCGAAATTATAAGCAGGACCGCCGTCTGATTTTACCAGGACAAAATCCTGTATGGTAGCGGCATCTACCGTTATATTGCCCTTTATGATATCATCAAAAGAGATGGCGCCGGATTCCGGGGTCCTGATCCGCCAGGCATACCCCCTCCCTTCTTTTTCAAGGCGCCCTGATTCGGAAGAAGAAAGCTCACGGCACCGCCCGTCATACCCGGGAGGCTCGCCCCTGGACTCAGCCTCCCGTCCGCGCGCGGCAAGCTCCTTCGGGGAGCAGAAACACCTGTAGGCCTTACCCTCTTCAGAGAGTTTCCTGATCGCCTTCTCATAAATCTGTCCCCGCTCTGACTGGTAAAAGGGTCCCTCGGACCAATCAAGACCGAGCCATCTGAGCCCCTCCATTATAGCCCGGGAGTACCTGCTCTCGGAACGGCTCCTGTCGGTATCCTCTATACGCAGTATGAACTTTCCTTTATGTTTTTCGGCAAAAAGATAATTGTAGAGAGCGGTCCTGACCCCGCCTATGTGAAGGAACCCGGTAGGAGAGGGAGCAAACCTTGTTCTTATTTCAGTAGACAATCTTATTAAGCGGGTACTCTATTATACCCTGGGCCCCCGCGCGCTTAAGCTCGGGGAGTATCTCCAACACCTTCTTCTCCTGTATTATAACCTCCAGCGCCACCCAGCCCTCAAGGGTAAGCTCGGAAACCGTCGGGTTCATCAGAGAGGGGAGTATACTCATAACCTTATCAACGTTAGATTTTTCTATATTCATCTTAAGTCCCACCATACCCTCGGCATCCACCGCAGCGCCCAGGAGCAGAGATATATTCTCTATCTTTCTTCTTTTCCAGGTATCCCTGAAAGAACCCCTGTTTGCTATAAGCCGGGTGGTGGAAGAGAGGATCTCCTCAACAATCCTGAGCCTGTTTGCCTTAAGCGAAGACCCGGTCTCGGTAAGCTCTACTATCGCGTCGCAGAGGACCCCGGGTTTCACCTCAGTCGCCCCCCAGGAAAACTCTACCTCGCACTTAATATCGCGTTCATCGAGATAACGGCGGACGTAGCTTATAAGCTCGGTGGATACCTTTTTCCCCTCAAGATCATTCAGTGAGTTTATATCCGAGTCCTCCGGGACAGCAAGGACCCATCTTACCGGCCTGAATCCGCTCTTGGCGTAAATAAGCTCCGAGACCTCCTCCAGATCTGAACCGTTCTCCATAAGCCAGTCCCACCCGCAGAGCCCGGCGTCAAAGACCCCGTCCTCAATATACCGCGGCATCTCCTGCGGGCGAATTAACATAAACTCTATCTCCGGGTCGTTCGATTCCGGGTAGTAGGTTCGCTTTTCGGGCATATATATCTTTATCCCGGCCTTCTCAAAAACCTCTATTGTAGATTGCTGAAGACTTCCCTTCGGAAGCGCAAACTTGAGTCTTTTATCCATTTCCATCCTCTTTTTTTCTTACTTTCCGGCGGTTCTTATTAAGAGCCAGGAGAACTCTTTTTCTTCCTGTAAACCGTTTCCATCACATAAATGGGGTTTATATCTCTCCAGTCCCCCCTATCTCCCTTAGAGTGCAGCCTGCAGGCTTCTTCAAAGATGAGTCCGGCATCTGGAGTAACCTCCGGGCCCCCGTTTAGTTTCCTCTCCGCCTCATCTATAAGAGAGTACGGACCAAGGCGCATCCCCCCTTTCCCGTAGAGGGCGCTGTAATACTTTGAGCCGAAAGCTTTAATAACGGATCTTGCATGAGTTCTCCCAAAGATATCCATCGGGGATACGCCGTAAAGAGGTATCCCGCATACCTGAGCTATTGTGATTGCGCAGCTCAGACCCACTCTTATCCCGGTGAATGAGCCCGGGCCTACGGAGGCCCCGAGGGCCTTAAGGTCCTTCGGGGATGACCCGTGTTTACCCAGAAGTTCTTCAATGGCCGGGATGAGTTTTCCGGAGTGCCTTTTACCCGGTACTCTGTAAATTTCCGGATCCCGCCCCGGTAAGCCCAGGGCCGCGGAAAAAACATCAGTTGTTGTCTCAAGAGCCAGAAGCATCGCCCTTCACCTGTGAAACCCTTATAATCCGCCTGCTGCCGGAAATATACCCGAAATTTATAAAAAGCCCTTCATCCGGAAGTATTGGCGCGGCCCGGTCCGCCCATTCCACAGCCGTAACTGATTCCCCGGAAAGGATATCGTTCCATCCCAGATGAAGGATCTCCCTCTTATCAGAGATGCGGTAGAGATCAATATGGACCAGTTCCGTATCCCTGCCGCGGTACCTCCTGAGTATCTGGAAAGTGGGGCTTAGAACCTCTTTCTCATCTATACCCAGACCGGAGGCCAGCCCTTTCAGAAAAGTCGTCTTTCCGGAACCCAGATCACCGGTCAAAAAAAGATTCCGGGAG
>SLGR01000247.1 GCA_007136585.1 Candidatus Sumerlaeota bacterium
CACCCCTGCTTAAACCCCACCGCGGACGTCTTGATTATAATTATAAAAATCATATACTTTAAATTATAAGAGGTAATAGCAACTTTATTTTGGAGATAAATGAAGCCGGTTCCGGTTCAAGGGAGTTATAAAATAATGGAGAAAGAGATCCTGAAAGAGACAGAGGTGGGTGATAACCTTTACGTGGGGTCTGTGCTGCGCGGAGATAATATTGAGTTCGTGGTTTCTACATACGAATCCTCAACGAGCTTCCTGTTCAGTTTCCGGGAATGGGAGGAGTTTGTAAAATGTGTGAATATGGCAAACAGGGGGTACAAGCAGGAAATCCGTGAATGATAAAAGCGGAAAGATACACATATATACCGGAGACGGAAAAGGAAAGAGCACGGCAGCTGCGGGACAGGCCCTCAGGGCCGCGGCGGCCGGTTTTAAAGTAGCTCTGCTTTACTTCTGTAAAGAGCCCCGTTCCGGGGCCGGAGAGACCGGCCTCCTGGAAAAATGCGGAATCCGCGCGGAGTTTTACGCGCGCGGGCATCCCGGGTGCGGGGAATCGCCCCCGTTAAACGAACTGAGGAAAGATGCCGCTGCGGGTATGGATCGGGCGGCGGAACTTTTACAGGCAGGCTCTACTGATATGCTTATACTTGACGAGGTTATAGTGGCGGTCCGTGACGGAATAATCCGCGAGGAGGATATCTTCGCCCTTATGGACCAGGCTCGTGAGGAGACCTTTCTTATACTTACAGGAAGGGGGGCAACCGGGAAAATGATTGAAAAGGCGGAGCTGGTAAGCCGGATAGAGGACGTAAAACATCCTTTTAAAAAGGGTGTCCGGTGCCGGACCGGTATAGAAATATGAGAGCGGCAGCGCTTCTTGCTTCGCTTATGGTCCTTTTTCCGTCCGGGGCGGTTTCTTCAGAGCCCGGCGGCTCGGAACTTCTCTCCGGGGTAAGGACGGAGTATTCACAGCTCAAGACCTACAGCGCCAGTGTTGAGATAGATATGGAGCTGGTATCTAACCGCCAGGCCCCCAACCGGGTCTCTTACGTATCCGATATATTCTTTGATTCCAAGGGAAGGTTTGCCGTCATGAACAGGTACGGGCTGATGGGTAAATCAATTATATCCGACGGGGAGGATATGTGGATTTACCTTCCGGCTCTCAGAAGATACACAACACTGGATCCTCCCCCTTCAGGTATAGAGTATCTTGCGGCAGACCCTTCTTCCATTGATACAATAGGCACTGAGCGTTTTCTTCTTTTTTCTCTCTTATCGGGGCAGCTGGACCCGCCTGAAGAGGATATAACAAAGATATCGGGGGAACTTGACGGGGTTCCCTGCGAGATCCTTGAATTCAATTACGGGGAACCGCTTTACCGTGTCTGGATAGATACTTTTTCGAAAAAAATACTTAAACTTGAACTTGAGACGACACCCAGGTTCCGTATGGCGGACGAGGTTCACGAAATGTCTTTCAGCTACTCCGAAGTACATACCCGGGTTGAATTTGACAGCATACTCCCGGAGGACGTCTTCCGGTTTAAGCCCGCGGCCGGGGACGAGGCAGCTGACGAACTGTACCTTATGCGCCAGTACGAAGAGGCTCTGTATATAGGCGACGAACTTCCGCTTTTCAGCTTCACTCCTCTCGGGGAAAGGAGGGAGCTTGATATTTCCGATCTCACAGGGGAGTACCCGGCGTTGATGGTTTTCTTCTGGGATTCGCAGAGCCCCTCATCCGGGAGAATGGGCAGGGCCCTTTCGGAGATAGCCTCAGAGAGCGATATACCTGTAATAGGGGTCAACCCTTCTGACGGGAGACGGGAGGCCGCCAGGTTTATCCGAGAAAACGGGTTTGATTTCCCCGTTGCGCTGGACGAAAACAGGGAGATATCCGAGAGGTATATGGTGGACTCATACCCCACTCTTTTCATAGCCTCCGGCGGAAGGATAAACCACATATATACCGGGTTTTTTGACGGGCTCCGGAGCAAGATTTACGAGGATATACAGCATCTTGCCGCTCCGGAACGGCGGCGCCGGAGGGATAAAGGTTTTTCGCGGAAATGGCACGCCGATATAAAATCCTCAGGGATAACTTCCGCGGGCGGATCGCTTGTCGCCCTTACAGTCAGCGACGAGTTTTATTTTATCGGGCCTTCCGGGCGCATTCGCAATGTAAAGGAAAGTCCCGAAGGGCTCAGAAGGCTTGTCGGAGCCGGGGATGACGGGGGATTTGCGGCTTACAGGCAGAGGGGAAGAAAGGTGGCTTTTTTTGACTCAGACGGAGATATCTCCTGGAGTTATGATACCTCAGGAGGGTTAAACATCCTTGGGTTCTACAGGAATAATTTTATTCTCGGTCAGAACTCATCTGACGGAACAGCGCTTATAGACCTTGAGGGGAAGAAGGTCTGGTCAAGCACCGCCGTTGCCTCGGCCCTTCACGCTTCTGCCGGGGATCTTGACGCCAGGGGCGAGACAGAGGTCGCGGCCTCGGACGGGAGCAGCAGTCTCTATATAATAGGCTCCGGGGGAGAACTCCAGTCCTCCATAAATACGGAAATGAAACTGGAGTTTTCACAGATACTGGGAAGCAACAGTATACTGATTTCGGGGTCCACAAGGGGTAACCAGATACTCTCGCTTGTTGACAGCCAGGCGATGCCCGTCTGGGAGATAATACTCGGGGTGGAGGGTACCGCCAGGGTGACGGTATGCCGCCAGCATCCCCTGAAAGACTGGGTGGCGGTAGGAACGCTTGACGGCCAGGTATTTGTCTATGACCTTTCCGGGGACCTTCTTGCCTACAGAAGGGAACGGGGAATGGATGTCCAGCTGGACTGGTTAGAGGTTGCCGAAGGGCAGTATATGCTGGCGACTTCTACGGTTGAGGGAGGGGTGACCTGCTACAGTGTAGTAAAGGAGTAGGGCGGAGTTTTTATGAAAAGGAGGTTTTTTTAAAGGTATGTTTCTGAAAGTTCTTATCGGCGCGGCGCTCATAACGGCTTCCGGCTGCGCGCGGGAACCCGATGAAAGGGTTACAGTAAGGTTCTGGCACGGGATAGAGAGCCCCGAGAATAATCTCCTGCTGGAGGAGAAGGTCCGGGTATTTGAGGAGCGCAACCCTGAGGTCAGGATCAGTCTTGAGAATATAGGAGCTCAGGACCGGGCTATGCCAAGGATAATGACGGCGCTCAGCGCCGACCGGCAGCCGGAGCTCCTTTGGTTTGCGCCGGTTTACACGGGAAGGCTTGCCGAAAGCGGAAAGCTTATTCCGGCCCAGAGGTTCATAGACGAAGACCCCGACTTCAGTACTGAAGATATCTATGAAGGGATCCTTGAATCGGGAAAATATAACGGAAAAATATATACTGTACCTTTTGAAACAAACTGCCTGGGAATATACTATAACAAAGAACACTTTGAAGCGGCGGGGATTGAAAACCTTCCCGGCACCTGGCAGGAACTGAGAGAAACGGCAGCGCGGCTGACAGAGTATTTCCGGGAAAAAGGCGATGAGGAGAGTTACGGGATGCTTATCCCGCTGGGGACACAGGAGTGGACAGTCTGGAGCTGGCAGACGTTCCTCTGGCAGGCCGGCGGAGAGATACTTTCCGAAGATATGACCGAACCGCGTTTCCAGGGGTCGCCGGGGGTAGAGGCTCTCAAGTACTGGATAAGCCTTGTGCATGAAGACGAATCCGCGGTCTTTTCAGAGAGAAACGCGGGTTACAAAGTAGAGCCGTTTCTCGCCGGAAGGGTATCTATGATGATAAACGGGCCGTGGAACTACCCCGTGCTTAAGGGTCAGGACGAGGTCAGGTACGGTTCTTTTCCACTTCCGAAGTCAAGGGAGCGGGCAACCAATATCGGCGGGGAGAACCTTTATATCTTTGAATCAGAACCGGAAAAAGAGGAGGCTTCCTGGAAATTCGCCAAATTTATTATGTCAGAGGAGTTCCAGGTTGAATGGGCAATGAATACGGGGTACCTCCCCGTAAACCGCAGCGCGGCGGAATCCGAAGAGTACTCGGAGTTTCTGAGTGAGAACCCCTTTATTGAAACCTTCGTGGACTCAATGGAGTTCGGAAGATCCAGGCCCCCTGTAAAAGAATACTCAAGACTTTCAGACCGCCTGGGCAGGGCCCTGGAAGAGGCCCTGTACCGGCGCCAGAGCCCTGATGAAGCTCTGGAGAAAGCAGCGGAGGAAGCCGGGGAGTTTCTTTGAAACGGGGCCGGCTTGAGCCGTATCTTTACCTTTCTCCCGGGCTTCTTCTTCTTTTCTTCTTCATAATCCTGCCGATTATCCTGCTTTTTCTTCTCTCATTTTTCAGGTGGGATATGCTTTCAGGGAGTTACTCCTTCGCGGGGCTGGAAAACTACAGGCATATGCTCGGGGACAGGCTTTTTTATAACGCCGCGCGCAATACAGGGCTTTACCTTGCCGGGGTGCTTCCTGTCGGTATTGGCGCAGCGCTTCTTATAGCCGTATCTGTAAACAGCCGGCTCAGGGTGTATTCGGTATACCGGAGCGCTATTTTCATCCCCGTGATAGTATCCCTTGCCGCCAGCGGGGTAATATGGCTCTGGATATATGATTACAGGAGCGGGATACTCAATCACCTGCTCCTAAGCGGAGGGTTCTCAAGGGTAAACTGGCTCGGAAGCCCCGATACGGCCCTCCTAAGCGTTATAATTGTTACGCTCTGGCAGAGGATAGGTTACAATATGATCATCTTTTTTGCCGGGCTCCAGGTCATCCCCCGGCAGCTCTACGAAGCGGCTATGATAGACGGGGCCAAACCTCTGGCCCGTTTCCGGTATGTAACCTGGCCCAACCTTCTTCCCACGACCTCTTTTGTTGTAGTGATAAACCTCATACTGGCCTTCAGGGATTTCGACCAGATATACGTGATGACCAGGGGAGGTCCGATGAGAAGGACAACCACGCTTGTCTACCATATTTACGAGACCGCTTTCGCCGAGTTTAATATGGGCAGGGCCGCGGCGGTTACAATGGTGCTTTTCATGGCGGTTATAACGGCAACCTGGCTTTACCTCCGGTTTTTCAGGGAGGAACCCTGAATTGAAATGAAAATAAAACCGGTTATATCTTCCGTTATACTTGGCGCTGTAAGCGCTATCTTTGTATTTCCGTTCATCTGGATAATAATAACCTCCCTTAGGGAGCCCGTGGATGTCCTGCGTCAGCACTCGATTCTCCTTAGAAGCTTCAGGTGGGAAAACTATATCTCGGCCTGGCGGGCGACGGATTTTCCCCGCCAGTTCCTGAACTCCTTTATCGTGGCCGTCTCCGTAACTCTGGGGCAGATACTGACCTCGGCCCTTGCCGGGTACGCCCTTGCCCGTATGAGGTTCCGGGGGCGCCGGGTGATTTTTATGACAGTTCTGGCCACCCTGATAATACCGTACCATATGCTGGTTGTGCCGCTTTTTGTTATGCTGGCCAGGCTGGGCTGGGTAGATACATACCGCGGCCTTATAGTGCCTATGCTCGCAAACGGGTTCGGGATATACCTTTTCAGGCAGTTTTTTATGAAAGTCCCGCTGGAGCTTGAGGAGGCCGCCGCCATAGACGGAGCTTCCAGATGGTCCACTCTCTGGAGGGTGGTCTTTCCCCAGGCCCTACCGGCTGCCGGCACGCTTTTCATATTCACTTTCGTAGCCGAGTGGAACGATCTTTTCAGGTGGCTGATATTCACCCATTCCAGTGAGATGAGGAACGTCCAGCTGGGGCTGAGCGTATTCC
>SLGR01000248.1 GCA_007136585.1 Candidatus Sumerlaeota bacterium
AAAAAAGCCGCGGTGGGACGTATTTTTCCCAGAACACCCCGGGCGTGGTACCTGTAATTGAAGGCAAACGCAGCCGCCAGCAGCGCGTCCGTTCTTACCGCCGTGAAGCTGTTATAGAAATCCGGTCTCAGCAGGCGGAAAAGCCGCGGGGTAAGAGGGAACCCGCAGAGCGAGCGGCTCTCAACAAGAAATCCGGCGCTGATGAGAATCTCCTCAAGTATCCCCAGGGGAATACCCCTCTCCCTCAAGGTCAGTCCGGGGCGCCGGCGGCGCCAGTCCCCCAGGGATATGACCGGCTCCCTGAGCACCATATACCCCCCCGGCCTGAGAACCCTGAAAAGCTCGCTCACAGCGTAACTTACCTTAGGTATATGGTGGAGGACTCCCAGGCAGGTAATAAGGTCAAATTTTTCTCCGGCCAAAGGAAGCGCCCCGCCGGACCCGGGTTTGAGATACTCCGAGGGAACCCCGTGTATCTCCTTCCTGAGAAATGAATCCGAAGGGTCAACAACCGTAATCTTCTCTACCTGGGATATAACGGGAAGAAACTCCTCCCCGTAGGCGCTTCCGAACCCCATAACCTCCGGGAACCTTCTGGAGGGGAGTCGGCTGAAACCGTGAAAGTTGTTAAGGGCGTGATATATATACCTGTAACTTCCCCCTCCCCGGGCCGCAAGTCCGGCGTACCCCTCTCTTTCGTCCGAGTACCACTCGGCGGCCTGCGCGGGGCTGAAATCATCCCCGTACAGGGTCTCCCCTTTAAAATATGCGTTATAATCTTCCATCAGGTAAATTTATGAGCGGCGGCCTCCCTGTAAAGAGCCCGTATTTTTTCAATATACCTCTTCCAGGAAAACTCTCTCCTGACAACCCCGGCAGCGTTCTCTCCCAGGGATTTTCTTTTCTCCGGGGACCCCGCCAGAAGAAGAACCGCGCTGATAAGCCTCTTTACCGCCTCCTCGGAAAGCCCGTAATCCCTGTAGGATGAGTCCGCTCTGTCAAAATCCACAAGAATACCGTTATAACCGTCGGTAATTATCTCGGGGAGCCCACCGACACGGCTGGCTATGACGGGTTTCCCGGAGGCCATAACCTCCAGAGCGGCTATACTCGTAGCCTCGGCCAGGGAAGGAAAGAGAGCAAAATCGCAGGCCGCTATATACTCCGGGACCTCCTTCTGCTGCAGAGTCCCGGGGAAAATGAACCTCTCCGACACCCCCGCATCCTCCGTCTCACGAATCAGGCGGGCCCGCAGATCCGGCTCTCCCGCGGGAGATTCTCCCGCTATAATGAACCTTATATTCCTCTCCTTCTCAAGTATCCGGGGTGCCGCCCTGACAAGGTACTGTATACCCGTCTTGGGGGTAATGCGCCTGAGAGACAGAACCACTATCTCGCCGGGTCCGATCCCGTACCTCTCCCTGACTGCTCTTCCTGATAACCCGGGACAGAAGGCGCCGGTATCCACCGCGTTCGGGAAAACCCTGACCTTCTCTTTCTCAGCCCCCCCTTTTACGCAGCGCTCTCCCAGTTCCGAAGAGGCCGCGATCACGGCGTAAGCCCTGGAGAAACCCAACTTCAGAAAAGGTCTCTTAAAAAGGCTTGAGGCATCGTTTAATATCGCCCCGTGGGCGGTTATTACAAGGGGAGTTTTCAGAGTCCCCGAGATAAACCCCCCGAGGGTTCCTTCCGGGATGACCTGGTGAGCGTGTATTATATCAAACCTGTTTCTCCTGTTCTCGGAAAGAACCCGTGAGACCTTATTTAAAGCCCTGGAGGGGCGCCTCATAAAAAGATTCCGCCCTTCTCTGAAAACCTTAAACCCCTTCTCCGCGCGGGTATTTTTGAAAATCTTTTCCTGTCCGGGCTCAAGGTGCCCTATTACGCTGATATCGTCCCCTGCTTCAGCCAGCCCGGAGGCAAGCTCCCATATATGGTTCTCTATCCCTCCCATAACCGGCGGGAGGTGCGCCCCTATTATACAGACCCTCATTTCAGGGCCTCCAGCACGGCCCCGCTCCGCATCCTGCCCGGTCCGGCCGCGTAAAGGATATCCTCAATTAAAAGCGCAGCGGAAGCGGGTATAAGCCCCCGGGCATACAGCCTCCCCATCCCCACAGGCCTGCGCTGAGAACTGACTGATATCTTCTCCTGGAGAAACCCCGCATTGAGCGCGCCTCTCCTGAGCGACTCACGGGTCATTGGAGAAATATGGGTCGGGTCATCGTAAAAACGCCTGTAAGCCGAGGAGAAATCAGGGGTGGCCAGGACCAGCAGTCCGCCTTTGCGCAGGACCCGGTATAGTTCGGAGATAAAAGAGAGGGGGTCCTCCAGGTGCTCTATCACGTGCCAGCAGTGAATATTATCAAAACTTCCGTCGGCGCAGGGGATCCCGCGGTTCAGGTCGGCTTCCTCAGCCTTAAACCCCCTTTTCCTGCACTCGGCCACGCCCCGGCTGTCGGAATCAATCCCGGTTATTCTTCCGGGAGAATGGGCTATGAAATTCCCCACGCTGCACCCTGCGTCAAGGATATTTCCATCCCTCTTCCCGAAGTATCTCAGGTAGTGAAGCTCCGTGCGCTTTCCGGCTCCGGCGACCCTGTAATGAAGCTCAGCGAACCTGTATTTTCCCTTACCCATTTTATACTCCCCGTAATCCGCCGGCGCTTCCGATCTCACGCCTTATCCTGCCAACAACACCTGTTGCCGCAATTATCGCCGCATAAACAAGGGCCCCGGAAATTATCCGGAGAAAGAGAGCCGCGCCTGATATGAGAAAAACCGCAAAACACATCCCCGCCGCCGCAAAAGCCGGACCGGCCAGTATCCTGAAATACCTGATACTGAACCTCTGTTTCTCAAGGCAGAAGAGCCCCAGAGCCAGCATAAGCGAAGAGGTCACCAGGGTCGTCAGAGCGGCCCCCGGAAACCCGTACCGGGGTATAAGGATAAAGTTAAGTGCTATATTAAGAATAACGCAGAAAGCGGAGATCTTTGTAAGGGTCTTCTGGCGGTTAAGGGAGTTAAGGGCGGTGCCGGTTATATAGCTCAGAAACACAGCAAGGAGCGTCCACGAGAGTATCCTGAGCGCGGCCGCCGATTCAAGGAAATCCTGACCGTATAAAAAAAGAGTGATCTCTTCCGAAAGAACCATAACCCCGGCGGCCAGGGGAAGCCCGAGTATTAAAAGAAACTCAAAGGCCATCGGATACGCAGTTTCAAGTTTTTCCCGGGACTCTATAAAGAAACGGGAAAACACAGGGTAAAGGGAGGCCGCAAACATCTCCGGAATAAAGTTAAGAGCGCCGGTGACCCTGTGGGCGGCTCCGTACCAGCCCACCGCCATACTCCCCTTCATTGACTGCAGCATAACCGAGTCTATCCGGTAATAGATTACCCCAAGAACCGAGATCACTGCAAAGGGCCAGGCCCGGCTCAGCATACTCCTTATGAACCTGATATCCGTCTTCCCGGATAAAAACTCCCCGGGACTGATGAACCCTCTTGAGAAAACAATCACCATACCGAATACAAGACGCATAAAAGAAACAGCAACGTAGACAAGGCCAATACCCGCAAGCCCCCAGCCCTGACTTCCTGCAAAGAGCACCGAGAGAAGCAGGGCTGTTTTCATAAACACGTTCAGAAAAGCCTCATACTCCATCCTCTCAAAGGATCTCAGGTATGCCGAGATGAACCCGTTGAAGGACTCGGCTATCCCGTAGAGGGCTATCAGCCTTACAAGTTCGGCTATATCCTCCGGGTAACCCGCCAGGGAGGCCGTCAGAACTATAACCCCGTAAACAACCGCTCCCAGGATAACCCTCAGGAGAAGAGCGTTCCTGAAGTATAACGCAGCAAGCTCCTTCTTCCGCGCCACTTCCCTTATCATAAACGCGTTTACCCCCAGGTCGGCAAAAACTGTGAAGATAAGGACAAAGGAGAGTGAAAAATTAAACTTCCCGAACCCCTCGACCCCCAGCAGCCTTGTAAGGATAATAACCGTGAAAAAGAAAAGGAGCTTCCCCAGGATATGGGAGCCCATCAGGAGAGAGCTGTTCCGGGCTATCCTCCGGAGTGTGCCTCTCACCTCGCCTCTTTTAACTCAGGGGACTTTTCCCGGCTTAAAAGCATCCCGGCCTGAAGCCAGAAAAGCATCCCCACGTTGTCGCTTATATTAAAATTATCGGCCTGGGCGTGAATTATAAACCAGAGAAACCCGCAGAGCAGGCAAAGCGCAAGGCGTTTCCCGTAAGGATCGGATGAACCCCGGAATTTCCTTATCCCCCCGGCGAAGATATAAAAAAACATCCACAGAAATACACCAACCCCCGCAAACCCCAGGAAGAGCCCCGCGGTAATGAAAATATTATGGGGAAGGATATCCGGGTACGTTCCCAGACCGGTACCGAAGGGGTTCTCAATAATATACTCCACCGCGTCCCTTGACTGGTTTACCCTCCACCTGAACCCGGACTCCGTCCGGTCGAACCCCCTTACAGGGATAACCCTCGTATGGAAGATAACCGCTATAACCGCGATCAGCGCGGCGTAAACCGCAAGTCTCTTCCACCTTCCTTTCCCCTTAAAGGCGAGGAATACAGGAAGCGAGAGCGCGAAGGCGAGAAGCCCTGTCTTGGACCCGGTCATCATCAGGACCAGCCCGAAAATAAGAGGCGGAAGAAAATCCAGGTATAGTTTATTTTTTTCCCGGAAAACCTTCAGCGTGTATATAAGAAAAAAGATAAGCCCCAGGAACCCCGCCAGATTATTTGCGTTAGCAAAGGTCCCGAAAGCCCTTATATCTCCCCCGGGAGCCAACCAGTTGACTCTCTCGTCCCTGAGACGGTCGGAATCAATGAATATAAAAAGCGGGGAGCTCTCTTTGGCGAACTCCTCCCTGATAACCTGGCGCGGGCGCTCAACTCTGAGCCCCCATACCCACTGCCCCGCTGTAAACAAAATGAGTATAAGCCCCGAAAGGACCGCTGTCTTTACAACCCTTGCCCGCAGCCGCCTCCCTGCCGCCCTGTACCCGAAAAGGAAACTTGCCGCCGGGACCAGCCACCTTAGAGCTGTCCTTAAGGAAACGCCCCTGTCAACGCTCCAGAGAAGCGAGACCCCGGTCAGAATAATATAAAGCAGGATAGGGAGAGGAAAATCCCGGAGGAGCGAAACCGGGTTCTTCCAGAAACGACGGTGCTCAGCGAACTTGAGAAAAACCGCAAGGAGAATCAGGTGCAGGAAACTCACGGTATACTGCCCGGCAAGGTCAAAGAAATAAAGGTTATAAGGGATCAGGAAAACAAATCCCAGAAGAAGTGGTTCGTACTCAAAGAAACGCCACAGGGTAAAAACAACCGCCGCAGCTATGATAAACCTCCCGGCCTCCGGCGGCAGATATACCATATTAAAGAACCAGGAAAGAAACGCACCCGCGGCAACCGCACCCGCGGCCCCGAGGAAACCTTTTATACGTTTTCGGCGTTCTTTATTATCCATACATCTCTACCAGGGCTGTAAACCAGTTCTTCACCTAATCTCTTAAGAAACATCCCTTCCGGATACCGGAAGAATTACCCCAAGCCCGCTCTATCTCTTTCCCGGCGCAGCTCAGGGGAAAAGAAAATACATAAGTTTTACGCGGGTAAGTTTGAAAAACAGTAAGATAATAGAAAATTATACCTTAAAAAGCAAAACGCCCTTCATAGGGCATCCGGGCTCTTTCAGGTATATGCTTAACATAAAAA
>SLGR01000147.1 GCA_007136585.1 Candidatus Sumerlaeota bacterium
GTAGGCGGAGACCTTGATGTAACCGGCGCTCTTACGGCGGATACAGTTACTTCGGCGCTGACTTCTACCGGTGAACTTGATATGGATTCAAACAAGATAGTAAACCTTGTCGATCCTGATGGTCCCCAGGACGCGGCCACAAAGGCATACGTGGACGGTCTGACCGGCGGCGGGGAGAACGCGGCGGTCCTTAGCGGAACGCAGACCTTCACGGGGCTCAATACCTTCACGAAACTCGTGACTGTATCAAGCGACACGGTGATCACAGGTGATTTGGGCGTAGAGACAGACCTTGATGTTGCAGGAGACGCGACGGTGAGCGGAAGCCTTGATGTATCCGGCGCGCTTACGGCGGACAATGCTACTGTATCTGTAATGACGGCTACGCAAGAGGCTTCGGTCGGAGGTAACCTTGATGTGGACGAAGACACGACAGTAGGCGGAACTCTGGATGTAGCCGGAGCCGTAGATTTTGCTGGCAACCTCGATGTAGGCGGAGACTTGGATGTAACCGGCGCGCTTACGGCGGACACAATAGATACCGGATGGGGGGTGACGGATGTTTATATGATGGACCAGGACGTAACCAGTACTTCGGAAGTTATGTTTGCTACGGTGACGGTTAATGAGTGGGCTTGGATCAATGAAATAGGGGTCAATGAACTTGAAGCGTTGACAGCTAACGCTACGAACCTCAGTGCGGATAACGGTGAGATTGATTATCTTACTGTTACTGACGGACTTGATTCTTCTGATGCTCCGATAACCGTCAGTACCGTAACAGCAAATGATGTTACCGGACTGTACCTGCTTGACGCGTTTGGCGGCGGAGTACATATAACGGAAAATAAATTTTCCGGAGGAAACCTTTCAGTAAATACTGTTACAGGAAATTATGCCTTTGCGTGGGGAGATGATAATACCGCAAGCGGTAATCATTCTGTAGTAAGCGGTGGTGAAGAAAATGAGGCCAGTGGGATGCTTTCAACAGTTGGCGGTGGATTTCAAAATGTTGCTGCGGGATCAGGATATACTACGGTGGGAGGCGGAATTAATAATACCGCCAGTTCTTATGATTCAACGGTAAGCGGTGGTAAGGGCAATACCGCGAGCGGCGAAGGCTCTGCCATAGGCGGCGGTCAGGACAATACCGCAACTGCAGATGCTAAATGGGCAGCAATCGGCGGCGGTCATAGCAACGAGGCCACTGCTAATTACGCAACAGTGGCCGGAGGTAGAGAAAATGTCGCTTCCGAACAAGATGCTACTGTATCTGGCGGTTTTGGGAACGAGGCGACTGCTATGTTATCTACAGTAGGCGGTGGAAATTACAATGTAGCTTCCGGTCAGGCTGCCGTGGTACCGGGTGGAACAGAAAATACGGCTTCAGGGAATTATTCCGCGGTTCTGGGCGGTTGGCAGAATGTTGCTTCAGGAGCACATTCATTTGCCGCCGGGATGAAATCCAGCGCTACGGCTGTAGGTGCCTGGGCGATAAGCGATTCGGTGGTTGATGAGAATCTAAATGATATAATGAATAGTTTCCGGGCGCGTTTTCAAGGAGGCTTTGACCTTATAGGCGGTGCTCCGGGAGAAGACGGTTCCATCGTCAGGATATCCACAGGCAATTCCGTTTCTGGGATAACCACTATGTTTGAGTTTATGGGTAACGGTGACGCGGTTGCCGAAGGAACCTGGACATCAGGCGGCGCTGACTTCTCCGAGTGGTTCAGAAAAGATATAGGCGAAGTTCTGGAGCCCGGGGATGTTATAGGGCTTAACCTTGATACCGGGATGGTCAGAAGGTATCAGGAGGGGGATGTCCTTGTCGGGGTGTATTCCACTAAGCCCGGATTTGTGGGAAATAATATTCCCGATGAGCTCAAGTCTGACTACGCCCTGGTGGCTCTTGTGGGACAGGTTCCTTACAAGGCCGATCAGGTCAGCGTAAGCGGCCGGAGGGTTGAGACGAGTGACGGCAAGAGAATAGGGTATCTCCTGGAGGACGGCAACGTTTTTCTGAGGGTGGAATAAGCGCGGATACTCAGCAGAGAGGTCAATTATGAATTTATTAACATATAAGAACTCAAGGAAGCTGAGAGCGGCGCTTGCGCTTGTCTTTATCGCGTCGGCGGGGTACGCCGCTCTTATGACCGGGGTTAATTTCAGGCTCCTTACGGGGATACTTAACTCCGGGGGAGGGAGCGTCTCCTCGCAGGGATACGCTACCACAGCTGCGATAGGCGGGGGATACGGCGGCGAGGCCGCGAGCGCCTCGTACAGGTCCGGCGCGGGGTTTGCCTCGCAGTCATCAGCCCTGTCGGGGATACTGCCCGCGGTGAGCATAAGGGACGCGCACGTGTATCCCAGCCCCTTCAAACCGGGGGCGGGCGGCATATTTGACGCCGAGCACATAACGTTCAAGGACCTTACTCCTGTTGCTACTATAAGGGTCTTTAATATAAGGGGAGAGCTGGTAAGGACAATAAGAAAAGATGATACGTCGGTGGACTACTACAGGTGGGACGCCACAAACGACGCCGGGAACAGCCTGGCAAGCGGCGTATATATATTCTATATAACCAACCCGGAAGGGGAGACGGCGAAGGGTAAGTTTTCTATTATCCGTTAGATATGAGGAGTCACAGTATGAAAATCATAAAACAGACCCTTGCTGCGGCGGTTATGACGGCCTGCCTGTCGTCCCTGTCGTACGCGGGATACTTCACTTCGGACCGGGCCGGGACCACGGCCGCCCAGTTCCTGAGACTGGGTATAGGCGCAAGGCCCGTGGCTATGGGCGAGACCTTTGCGGGTATCGCGGATGATATAAACTCCGTTTACTGGAACCCCGCGGGGCTTAACAATATCAGCTCCAGGGAGGTCTCCGCTATGCACGCTGTATGGTTCGAGGATATAAGCTTCAGCTGGCTCGCCTACGCCCAGGAGCAGTTCGGGGGCACTATGGGGGTTGCCTTCAACTACCTCACGGTCGGAAAGATGGAGAGCTACGACAACCAGAACAACCGACTGAGCGGGTATGACGCCTATGATTTCGCGGGCGTTATCTCTTACGCCAGGGAGATAAAGGGGATCCCCGCCGGGGTGAACCTGAAGGTCCTTAACTCCCGGATAGAGGATGAGACCGCGTTCGGGGCGGCCCTTGATATAGGGGCCTTTAAGGTCCTGCCGGTATCAGAAGGAAGAAATATTACCGCGGGGATTTCCGTTCAGAACATAGGCCCGGCCTACAAGTTCATCAACGAGGCCGATCCTCTTCCCCTTAATATAAAGATGGGGGCTGCCACGACACACTTCAGCGACGCGCTTCTTGTGGGGCTGGATATAAATTTCCCGGTGGATAACACCCCAAATATGAGCGTGGGGGCCGAGTACGCCATAGACCTTGGGAAGTTCCTTATATTCCCCAGGGCCGGGTTCAAGACGGCCACCATAGACGACCTGGACGCCCTCTCGGGGCTCTCGGCCGGGATAGGGTTTGAGTATAACAGCATAGCCTTTGATTACGCCTGGGTCCCCTACTGGGAGTTTGGCGATACTCACAGGGTCTCTGCGGGGTACAAGTTCGGGAGGGCCAGTTACCCGCGGGAACCGGGAGCGGTGAGGCTTACCCGGGACGAGAGGCTCTACCAGAGGGGCCTGAGGCAGCTTGAGAGGGAAAACTACCTTGAGGCCGTGGAGCTTTTTACCGAGGCCCTTATAATAAACCCGGAGCATCCGGGCGCTCTTGAGTCCCTGGACGAAGCGCATAAAGGGCTTCAGTAGGTCATAAGGCTGTAATGAATTTCTTTCCGCGCCTCCCGCGCGTTGCCCCCGTTTTTATTTCATCGCTTCTTCTTACAGTATCCGTTCCGTCTTTCGCGGGCCCTGAGGCCGCCAACAGGCTCTTCCGGGAAGGGCTTGAAGAGTACCTTGCCGGGAACTATGTGCCGGCTATGGGGATTTTTATTGAAGCCCTGAAGGAAGACGAGACCCACCACGGGGCCAAGGCCTTCATACTTAAGACAAGGGAGCAGCTGGCCAGGGAACAGGACGAAGCCCGGAGGGCCCTCAGGGAACAGGAGAGGCTTCAGAGGAGGCTGGAAGAGGAACGCGAGCGCGAAGAAGCCCTGAAGCGGCAGGAGCTTGAAGACGATACCCCCGAGGCCCGGGCAAGGAGCAGGGCCCACTCTCATTACCTGAAAGGCCTTGAGTATGTCTCAGAGGATAACCTTGCGCTTGCCCTGAGGGAATGGGACCTCTCGCTTTTATGGGATCCTGATAATACCGAGCTTGCGGCCCTTGCGGAAAGGACAAGAAGAGAACTTGATATCGTCTCACGGGCAAACCTTCTGGAGAAACGGATAGGGGAGGCCTATACCTACTACCAGGAGGGAAACCTTGCAGATTCCCTGGAGGCCTGGAGAGAGGTGCAGCGTATAGACCCCGCCAGCCCCACCGCGGCGGAGTATATAAAAGAAATCCGGGAGAGGCTTTCCCAGCGCGAGAGGGACGCCTATGAGGCAAGGCGCAGTGAGCAGCAGAAAAGAGAAATCTCTTCGCTTATGGAAAAGGGAAGAGACGCGATGAGCGCGAAAAGGTACTCCGAGGCCGCCGGAAAATTCGGCAGGGCTCTTAAGCTTGACCCGGGGCACGAAGAGGCCGGGAAGATGAAAGCCGAAGCGGAGAAAGCCCTGGCCCTTAAGGTCGGGGAGCTGCTGGAGGAGGGCTCCGCCCTTCTTGAGAAGGAGGATTACGCGGGGGCGTCGCGTAAGTTCCACGCTGCACTGCAGGCGGACCCGGGTAACAGGCAGGCCGCAGGGTACATAGAGAAACTAAGGAGAATAACCTCCGCCCGGGAAAGGCGGAGAAGACAGCAGCAGGTCAGGCGTATGTATTTTGACGCGGCGGGGCTTTATATGAACGGGGAGTATGATGAGTGCCGCGCTGTTGTGGATGAGATATTTGAGCTTGATCCGGGTAATGAGAACGCCTATAAGCTTCTTGACCGCCTGGAATGGGTCCGGAGGTTAACCTCGGGAAATTAAAATATGTGACTCCTGTTAAGACCGGGAGTCTTAATTAAGAATTTGAACTTTATTTACACACTTTTAAAATCAGCCGGAGGCAAAACGCCCAGGGGGGCAGGGTTTTTCTCCGTTGTTTTTATATCTCTGATGATTATACCTTCCAGATGCGCCGCGGCTTCAAGTTTTGATTTTGTTATAGAGACTACGGTTGAAAACTCCACTTTCTCATTTTATGTAGAAAATGCGGAGGATTTTGAGATAAACTGGGGAACCTGGTCCGGCTCCGGGTTTGTTTCTGTCGAGAGTGGGAACAGATTTTATTCTATGGAGTATGTTGAGACAGGAACTTATACGGTAAAGCTTAGGGGCCAGGCAACAAGGATCAGTTTTTTCGGTCCATTTTTTAATTCCACGGAAGGCACGCCTGAACTCCTAAGGGATATACTGACACCCGTTTCCGATGGTGTAAACGGAATTACAAGCGCTGTATATATGTTCAGGAATGCGGTGAATATCACAACTTTTACGGCTTCCGGTTTTTTTGATGAGACTTTAGAAAATGTTACTTCTATGAACTGGATGTTTCAGGGAGCATCTAATTTTAACGAAGATATATCCGGGTGGGATGTCTCCGGCGTCTCTCAAATGACAGGTTTATTCTACGGCGCCGAA
>SLGR01000037.1 GCA_007136585.1 Candidatus Sumerlaeota bacterium
ACCCCCAGGGGGTAGAACTCCATCATTTGTTCCACTGTCCCTATACTTTCGGCAGGTGATACTTTCCATCCGGTCGGACACATTGAAAGAAATTCCACCATAGAGAAGCCGCTGTTTTTCTTCTGTAGCTCCAGGGCCTTACGGACGGATTTTCCGGCTTTGAGGATATGTCCGGGTGTATGCACAGCCACCCTTTCAATATAGGAGACACCCTGCAGGGAGGCCAGGAGTTCGCAGGCCCTGAGGGGCCATCCGTCCTCAATACTCCGACCTGAAGGGGTTGTGGTTGTTACCTGCTCCATCAGAGTGGTCGGCGCCATCTGCCCGCCGGTCATCCCGTAACAGGCGTTGTTAACGAAAAATACCGTTATATTCTCACCCCTGTTAGCCGCGTGCATTATCTCGTTCCCGCCTATGGCAGCAAGGTCCCCGTCTCCCTGGTAGGTTATAACTATGTTTTCGGGCATAACCCTTTTAATTCCGGTGGCAACCGCCGGTGGCCTACCGTGGGCAGCCTCGGCTGTATCAAAGTTCCAGTAGTTGTACCCGAAGACCGCGCACCCCACGGGGGCTATGGCTATGACCTTTTCCCGGATCCCGAGTTCGTCCACGGCCTCGGCCATTATTCGGTGAATGATCCCGTGCCCGCATCCGGGGCAGTAGCTGTGCGGGGTTTTTTTGAGGCTTTCGGGAAGTATATGAGTCACCGTAGCATCCTTTCGGCTTCTTGAATTATCACTTTTATCTCAGGCAGACCCCCGGCGGGTCGGCCGCAGAACCCCACATCGTTCCTGGAGTGGAGGCGGACATCTTCCACAAGCTGGCCCAGCGAGAGTTCAACGGTCAGAAACTTTGCCTTTTCCGAGAGCTCCGCAATACGTTGTCCCGGGAAGGGCCATACCGTTTTCAGGCGGAAGAACCCCGCTCTTACCCCCCGGCTCCGGAGCAGGCTCCAGGCATCATGCATTATCCGGGATCCGGTCCCGTAGCCTATAAAAATTATTTCGGCATCTTCGGTCCCTTTTTCCTCCCACTCCGCCAGCTCCTCCATTTTACGGAACTTGTCCCTGAGCTTGTAATTGTGTTCTTCAAGCTGGCCTTCATCCATCATAAGAGAACGTATGAACCTCGGCTTCCTCTTCCGGGTCCCGGTCAGGTTCCAGCCGTAATCCCTGATTTCCCGGGAGAGTGCAGGCGGCGGGGGTATCTCCGCCGGTTCCATCATCTGACCCAGGACCCCGTCTGAGAGTATGAGTACCGGGGTCCGGAACTTTACGGCTGTATCAAAGGAGTCCCTTGTCATTGTGTACATTTCCTCAACGGTGGCTGGGGTGTAAACAGGCATATAGTAATCCCCGTGCCCTCCCCCTTTTACGGACTGAAAGTAATCTCCCTGGGCACCCGCTATATTCCCGAGTCCCGGCCCCCCCCGCTGTATGTTAGCTATGACAGCCGGCAGTTCGCATCCGGCAAGGTAGGATATCCCTTCCTGCATAAGCGATATCCCGGGGGATGAGGATGTTGTCATTGCTTTTTTCCCGGTAAGCGCGGTTCCGAAGACCATATTTATCGAGGCTGGTTCCGATTCGGCCTGCAGGAAAATTCTGTCCTCTTCCCGCATACGCCGGGACATATACTCGGGAATCTCGTTCTGGGGGGTTATGGGATACCCGAAGTAGGCCTCCAGGCCTCCGGCTATCGCTCCCTCGGCAAGGGCAAGGTTACCTTTCCAGAGTTGCTTCATCTCTTATCTCAAATACATAATCAGGGCATATAAGATAGCACATTCCGCAGAGGCGGCAGCTGCCTTTCCACTTCACCGGATGGCAGCCGTGAGCGTTAAACCCTGCTGTATCATACTCGAGGACTTTATCGGGGCAGACCTTTATGCAGAGCGAACAGCCCTTGCATCTTTCGGGGTTGAGGATTAGTTTTTTCACCACTGGAGGGCAACCCCGGCCCAGGTAAACCCCGCCCCGAAACTAACCAGTATGATGTTATCCCCTTCCTTCAGGATAGACTGGGAGTCAGCCTCCGCCAGAGAGATAGCTATACTGGCGGCGCTGGTGTTGCCTGTCCTGTCCAGGTTTACGTAAACCTGGTCTTTCCCAAGTTTAAGTCTCTTGGCGATAGCGTCTATTATCCTCAGGTTGGCCTGGTGCGGGATGACAAGGTTTATCTCATCGCTGTGTATCCCGGCTTCTTCAGCAACAGCCTGCGCGGATTCAAGCATATTCCTGACAGCAACCTTGAAGACCTCGTTCCCCTGCATCCGGAGGTAGTGAAGGCGCCCGGCTACAGTTTTTTCAGAGGCCGGCATCCGGGATCCGCCGGCCGGAACTATAAGGAGATCTCCCATATTCCCGTCGCTTTTCATATAAGTGGAAAGTATGCCCCTGCCTGAATCATCCCTCTTAAGGAGGGCAGCTCCGGCCCCGTCACCGAAAAGAACGCAGGTCGAGCGGTCTTTCCAGTCAGTTATGGAGGACATTTTTTCTGCGGCAACCACAAGAACTGTCTCCGCGGCGCCGGATTTAAGCAGAGACTCCGCTGACGCCAGGGAATAAAGGAAGCCTGAGCAGGCTGCGGATATATCGTAAGCGAAGGCGTTAGATAGTTTCAGTTTTTTCTGGATCAGACAGGCGGTTGAAGGGAAAAGATGGTCAGGAGTTATTGTCGCGCATATAACGGTATCCACGTCTCCGGGGGAAACCCCCGCTTTTTCCAGAGCCGCCGCCCCCGCGGCGGAGCCCATATCCGAAGTAGCCTCGTTCTCTGAAGCTATCCTTCTTTCAAGTATCCCCGTGCGCTGTGTTATCCATTCCTCGGTGGTATCCACCATCTTCTCAAGGTCCTTATTTGTCAGAATCCGTTCAGGCAGGTAATACCCTGTTGAGATTATACGCGCTTTCACCTGATTATACCACTGTATACACGCTCAGGCCGGGGCTGCCGGAAGATGTTTATTGGGTGCTTCATTTTAAATAATACACTCCGTTTTGCTGAGATAAATGAAAGTTAACGGGGTTTGAGAGGCGCGGGTTCCGGAGCTCTTCCTCGTTTTAAAATCAGAAGCCTGCAGGCGATCCCGGGCCGGACCCGTATTTCTTCCTTGTGAAACTGGTAACTTCTAGGTTACCCGGAGGTCACCTCTCCTTCTTTGAAGGCCTTTTGTATTTTATCCTTGTTCTCAATGAGGAGATTGAACTCTTCTTCTGTTATACCAACTATTTTTCCAGTTCTGACCTCTCCTTCCAGGGTTGTCCAGAAGGAGCGTTTTTCCAGTTTCGGGGTACCCTTGTTCCAGCTGACAACCCTCAGGGAGATTATCCCCCCGCGTTCATCCTCGTTGCGGAAGACTTCAAGGATTACTTCTTCTTTGATTTCTCTTGGCATTTTAAGACTCCCTTTTCCCGGCCTGCCTGTAAGCAGCCTTTTCTCCGCCTTAATAAATCCCGGGTTTAAACCCGGTCGCATTACACCTCTAAGTATTAATGTAAACTTATTATAATTATTTAATGTTTTTTTTCAACAGCCGGCGGGACTGATACCGCCTGGGACTCTCAGAGTTATTTGATTTTTCCGAAAGAGGTGCTAAAATTAACAGCGTAATGAATACGTTTTCCACCATATCAGGCGAAAGGGTAAGTTTCGACAGCAAACACGGGGCGGAGATATACCGCCGCAGTCTTCTCCTTCTTATGCAGACCGCGGTAAGCGAAGAGTTCGGGAGACTGCGTATCCAGATCGGCCAGACTCTTATGAACGGGTATTATTTTGAGAACGAGTCAGGCAACCCCCTTCCAGAGGGGTTCATAGAAAAGGTAACCCTGCGGATGAGGGAAATTTCCGGCAGGGATGAGAGGTTTTCAAAAAAGAAGGTCAGCCGCACCCGGGCCGCGAAGCTCTTCCGCGCCGCGGGGCGCAGGGATAAGGTGGATGCGTTAAACTTTCTCCCCGACAGGGATATAGAGCTGGTGTATCTCAGGGGTTACTTTGATTATATGATAGCGGAGGGGGTATCAAGCGCGGGGGTATTAAGGGTCTTCCGCCTGATCCCTTACGGCGGAGGGTTCGTATTGCAGTTTCCCCAGCGCTTTTCCGGGATGAAGCTGCCCGATTCCCAGGACCGCCAGGAGAAGCTCTATGAGGTATACCTTGAGTCCCGGCGCTGGGGAGAGATACTTGGGGTCACCTCCGCCGCCGAACTAAACCGATGCATCAATAACGGTGAGGTCTCCACTCTTATAAAAGTCCAGGAGGCGTTTCACGGTAAAAAACTGGGGATAATAGCCGACAGGATAAAGGAGCTCTACCCGAGGAAAAGGATTGTCTTTGTATCGGGCCCTTCCTCATCGGGGAAGACGACTTTCTTAAAACGTTTGGGAATACAGTTGAGGGTCAATGGTTTTGATCCGGTTGAGATATCCCTTGACGATTATTTTGTTCCCAGGGAGAAGACCCCCCGGAAACCTTCGGGGGAGATGGATTTCGAGTGCCTCCAGGCCCTGGATACGGCTTTTTTCTCCTCTCAGATATTAGAGCTCCTGGGGGGGGGGAGGATAACCCTTCCCAAGTACAGTTTCAAAACAGGGCTAAGGAAAAAAAGCGGCAGGAGCTTAAAGCTTTCCGGAAACTCGGTAATCGTAGTAGAGGGGATACACGCCCTTAACCCCGGTTTATGCGGCGGCATCGCCGAAGAGGAAAAGTTCAGGATATTTGTAAGCGCCCTTACCCAGCTCAGGATAGATAACGACACGAGAATATTCACATCCGACTCACGGCTTATGAGGAGGATAATAAGGGACTCGCTATTCAGGAATTACAGCGCTCTTGAATCAATTGAGAGGTTTCCCCTTGTCCGGGAGGGAGAGGATGAGTATGTTTTTCCGTTCCAGGATACGGCGGATGTATTCTTTAACTCCTCGCTGATATATGAACAGGCCGTGCTGAAACCTTTCCTGGAATCCCGCCTGAGTTCACTAAGGGACACGGTCCCGGAGTATTACGAGGCCCGGCGGCTTCTTAACTACCTGGACTTTTTTCTTCCCGTGCCCCCGGACGAGGTTACACAGACTTCCATTCTGCGCGAGTTCATAGGCGAGAGCGGGTTCAGGTACTAGATGCGGTTGATTTTCAAGGCTCTCTTGTGTTATAATTTCTCGGGTTAAGTACAGTTAAATATGCTATTGTGATAAAAGTCACTGAAATGTTTTCCGCGGTTGAGTTATAATAAGTACAGAAGTTTTATCGCGGGAAACAAAGGAGATATGCCATGAGAAAACATTTTGTTTATTTTATTTTAACGCCCCTTTTACTCTTTGCCCTGGCTCCGGATGCCGCGGCGGCCAGGATCATAAGTTTAAAAGGGGAGGCTGTCTATCTGCCGGAAGGCGGGGAGGATTGGGAGCCCGCTGCTGTTGAGCAGGAGTTATCCTCCGGAGATACCGTCCGCACACTGGAGGAGAGCTGGGTCCAGCTCAGGTTTATAGGGGGTCATTCATCCCGCCTGGGACCCGAAAGCTCAATTCAGATAGATTCAATTGATGATGATATCCTCCTGGATCTTATTATGGGAGAGGTCCTGTCAAAGGTCTCCGAACTTCCGGAAGACGGTAAGTTCGAGATATCGTCTCCCCAGGCGGTTACGGCTGTAAGGGGGACATCATTCTCGGTCTCGGTAAATGAACAGGACGATGAAACCCTGGTCAGGGTATTTGAGGGATCCGTCTTTACAAGGGAGCCCGGGACAGGTGAAGAGGTGGAGGTTCCGGCCGGAATGTTATCAAGGGTAAGGCGGGGCACGCCTCCTTCCGAACCGGAGGAGCTCTCCGCAGATGAGGGTGATCCCGACCTCGCCTGGGCCGACGACCCGGATGATGACGGGGAAGAGCCGGAAGATACCGAAGACCCCGAAGATCCCGAAACCGTTGAAGAACCGGAGCTGGCAGAGTCCGATCCGGAACCTGACCCGGAACCCGATGCCGCCCCGGCGCGCCCAGACGTAAGGCAGGAGCTAAGGCAGACACTCAGGGGTGAGATAAGAAGGGCCGTAAGCGAGATAAGAACGGATGTGAACGCCTCCAGGGACGTAGTTGAAAAGACCAGGGAAACCGATGTATCCGTGGGAAGGACGATGAGGGATTTTCACGGCAACCTGGTCAGGGTTGAGCAGCACGTTATCAGGCCCAGGAGCGATACCCTGCAGTTTGTAAATATCACAAAAAGGGATAATTACCGGTACAGGGGGAGGATGGAAGTAGAGGGGACAGGGGCCAGGCTGGACAGCTTTGAGACGAGGGTATCCTTCAGCCGGGATATCCCCCGGAGGCTTTCCGGATGGGTAAATTTCCTCTCCGATATGTCGGATACCGAGATTCAGGATTTTCATCCGACCTCAATGGAGATAAGGATTTCCAACCAGGTAGACAGCATTAATGTAAGAAGCGACAGGTGGATAGAGGAAGATGAGGAGCTTGAAGAGCCTACCATCACCTTTGTGAGCGGGAAACACGGTACCTGGCAGGTTGATACGGATCCCCCGGATTCTTTTCAGGGGGGGGACGGGATAGACCGGGAGCCCGATGAAGGCCGGATAGCGATGTGGGCCATATCCCCCCGGGCAAGGCTTCATCAGCCGGGGAATAAGAACATCTTATTTAACGGTGACAGCGATGTCAGGATCGGTATAGAAGGGTGGCTGATAAATAACGACGGCAGGGTCATAGGGACAAATGACCTGAGCTCCGGAAACCCGTTTGATACTATGAAAAGGGTAGCCTTTGAGCTCTCGGGTACTGTACGTTACGGGTTTGACACGGATTATATCCTTAACGACCCGAATGTTGAGAATACCGCCGGAAACAGGGATAAGGCCCTGGCGGGGTTCAATGAGGCCAGTAATTTCTTTGACCGGAATTTTGATATAGTTGCCACGCCTGATTTTCTCTATAATGCTCTTGAGGAGATGGCCAGGAATATTGATTTTGACGCTCTGGACAGCGACGACTGAAAATTGGGGTTCGGGAGAACTGACCTGTAAGTGAAATATATAAGGAAAAAGAAAAGATGAGAAAAGTTATACTTATTATGGTTGCCGGGATACTTATGGTTTCCGGCCGGGCCGAGGCGGTGCCTTCCTGGGCCGTTCCGGCCGCGCTGAGGTTTATAAGCAATCCGGATGATTTCTTCTTTAACCTACATCTGGATAACGTGGATTACTCGCCTTCGGCGGCGGAGACCAAAGGGGGGATAAGGATGAACCTTCTGCTTACAACGCTCCCTCTTACCTGGGCAAACCTTAACGTCAAAGCCCAGGTCTTAAATGAGAGCAGCATAAGGCCCTGGACCCCCCAGGTGGATATCGTCGGGAGTTACGGTCGTATAGCCGCGCTTGATATACTCCCTGCCGTTATGGATGACGATGACGATGATGATTTCGAGACCCCCACGATGAGCGATTACAGCATAGGGCTTACCCTCACCAAGGCCGTCTCTCCGGAGACAAGGCTCTTTGCAGGGTACCACCACTCGGTATTTGCCCTGGATATAGAGTTTGACGAGGTGGATATCGCCGGGGAGGAGACAATCGACTCCCTGAATATATCCAGGAGGGATAATATACTGGTGACCGGGATAAGTAACAGGTTCGGGGAGAGAAGCAGTATGACGGCTTACCTGGGGTACGGGTTCAATTACAACAAGATATTCTCAAGGGTGGTCTGGCACCGACGGCGGTTTGAACTGGGGTTCAATATCTACCCCGAGGGTCTTCTGGTTATCCACCCGTTCATCGGGATGCATTGGGGGTTATAAGATGAAGAAAATAGCTTTACTGATATTTTGGGTTCTTATTTTGGTTTTTGCGCCCCGTCCAGCGGTTTCCGTGGAGGTTGTCCCGTATTACAACTACCAGTTCACGCAGGGTGCCTCGATATCTCCTGACGGGGATGCGGGTTTCTTGCTGAACCTCTCAAATGATATAGGAACTATAGTAATGCCGGCTGATGATCATAGTATTATAGGGTACTACTCGTTTCAGTACCAGGGTCCGGGTCTTAAGCGGCAGGAGGGCAGGGAGTTCAGGGAACGTTACCTCAACCACGTATTTGCCGGGCGCCATCACTGGAGTTTGGGAGATATGACCCTGCAGTCCCAGCTCAGTATAATGACTGAGAGAAGAAGGAGCGGGACCAACGAGACCTGGGACAGCGGGTTATACAACTTCAACCGTTACGGCGGGTCATCGGCGGTTTCCCTGGACCTTTACGGGATATATTCAACCATATCCCTCGGGTATCATTACCTTACCTTCCCCAATTATACGGATATGCTGGCCGAGATAAGGGCGGGCGCAGACGCAAGCAGCACCGCCGGTACGCAGAATCATCACTCACTGCGGATGGCATACCGGGGTGAGGTGAAGAATAATGTGTTCTGGCTCTCGTTCAATCCGCTTTTTTACACCAGGCAGCGCGTAGCGGTAGATAGGGCCCAGGCCGACGGTAGTTTTTACTCAAGCACAAAGCAGAGAGAGCTCATTATGAATATGGGGGGAAAGAGGAGTGAGAAGCTTTCGGACCGTGTCACCATAGCCCCCGAAATAGACCTTACCCTGCGGTACTCCAACCAGAACTATCAGCATTTTGAGGAAGCCACTTCAACTACGCCGGTATCCTTCCATGATGATTTTTTTGATTATATGGAACCCTCCCTCACCCTCCCGGTTTCGGTAAGGCTCGGTTCGGACTGGACCTATTTTGCAAGTCCCAGTTTCAGTTACCGGAGGTATATGCACAGGAACCCCCGGGACAGCGAAGGTAATTTTGTAGGAGGGGAGAAACAGAACAGGCTCCTCGGGGTCCATACTACCGGGTTCAGGAAGCAGACCGGGGAGAGCTCCGCCACGGTCTTTTTCTTTACCTACCAGCACCAGTCGTCAAATATGGAATTTGAGAGATACGCGTCCTATAATTACGACGGGTTTTCGCTGGGTATAAGGTTCCATATGGAGTATTAGCGGTCCGGTTAGTTAAACGTTCCGTTTTATTATAACAGATTCCAGCATATCTGCGGCGTCTTCGGCCAGGTCGGAAATATGGACGAGATGATATACGAACTCGCGCAGATGAATTTTTTCCGCAAGCGAAAGATCCTTTGAAAGAAATATCTTCTCAGTAAGGTGCCACTCCACGGTATCGGCGTTCTCCTCCTTGCAGTTTACGGTATGTATGGCTGCTCTCACCGCCTCGTTATCCTGGAAATAATTTTCTACGGCTTTTTTAAGCGGGATAACCGCCTCATAGGAAAGTCTTGCGATATTAAGTATATCGCTTGAGAACTCTTCCGGGACCCTGGGTTTCTGCGCGATAAGGAAGTCGCAGCAGGACTCCGCGCTGTCGGCAACCTTGTCCTGCCTTGCGAGGTAGTTTATAAGATCTTCCCTGATTGAAGGGAAGAAGGCCCCCTTGTACATATCTGCGATTATCTTCCTGCGTAGCTCGTCGGCTTTGCTTTCAAGGTTGTGGGTGGCGTAGGCCCTGGAGTCCGATTCCTCGGTTTTTCCCTTAAGGTAGGCATCAACAGCGTCAACCATACTTTTAACGGTATCAATGACAACTAAAAGATGTTTCTTGATATCCTGGTTGACCTGTTTTTCCTTTTTTCTGCCGAACATGGGGATTATTTATCAAATAAAAGCAGCTTATGTCAAGAAGGTATTGACTTAGGATAACCCTTTTGTAAGAATCATAGGGAATTTTATTATGTTTGCGGAAATCATAAAATTTGTTATTGGGGCGCTGCTTCTCTGGAAGGGAGCGGATATTTTTGTAAGGGGGGCCTCGGTTCTGGCCGCCCGAGCGGGGGTCTCCGGGCTTATGGCCGGGCTTACTCTGGGGGCCTTGGGGACCTCCCTGCCGGAAATGGTTGTTTCCTGGTTTGCCGCGGTATCAGGGACACCCTCCATAGCCCTTGGTAACGCTATGGGGTCAAATGTTGCAAATATATGTCTTGCCCTGGGGCTGGGCGCAGTTATAGCCCCGGTTGAAGCGGCTCGCCGGGAGATTATGGCGGAGTATGGGGTCATGGTTTTTGCTGCGGCGCTCCTTTGGGCTCTCTCTTTTGGGTTATATATAAGCCGCGTTTCCGGGTCGGTTCTGCTGCTATGCGGGGTATTATACCTGTTTCTTCTCTCCAGACGAAGAAAAACGGCACCTGCTGCTCCGGTTAGCGAGGGGAAAAACCGGTCCCTGCCTGCTGCAGCGGCAGGGACTCTCCTGGCCCTGGGGGCCCTGCTCCTGGGCGCTGATTTTATGGTGGGGTCGGTGGTATCAGCAGCCCGCGCCACAGGTCTCAGCCAAACCCTGATATCTCTCAGCGCCGTTGCCCTGGGAACCTCTCTTCCTGAGATAGCGGTCCTTGTCGCCGGAAGCATCAGAAAAGAGTACGGTATAGGGATCGGTACAGTCATAGGCTCAAATATTTTCAATATATTCTTTGTCGCGGGCGGCGCTGCAGCCATAAGCGGGATAAGCATAGAAAGCGCGGAGTTTATTTTTCAGATACCGGCGGTCTTTGCCGTATCGGTCCTTCTTTTCCCGTTTCTTTTTACCGGGCTCAGGGTTGCAAGAGCCGAAGGAGCCGCCCTTCTTGGTCTCTATATGGGGTATATGTACCTCATATTCAGGTTCATCAGGTAGAGAGACACGTGTCCGATTCAGATAAAACGGCGCTTTTTGATTCACATGCGCATCTCCTGGATCCCCGCATAAAGGAGGCGGAGTCTCTTCTTCAGGGGGTAGGGAGGGTTATCTGTTTTTATGAGCCCGGTGAAGACTGGGAGGGGTTTTTATCTTTTCTTGAGGATGAGCGGGTATTCGGAGCTTGCGGGATACATCCCCATACCGCCTCCGGAGCGGGTGAGCTTATGGGGGAGCTCCCGCGTATGCTCTCCCACGAAAAAGTCAGGGCCCTCGGAGAGATAGGCCTTGACTTCTACCGGGATAACTCCCCGAGGGATATCCAGAAGGAGGTTTTTCGCCGGCAGCTTGAGACCGCGTGTCGGATGGAGATGCCCGTTGTAGTGCATACCCGGTCGGCTTTTGACGAGACTATGAAGATCCTACAGGAGTTCTCACCCGGGAAGGTTCTTATTCACTGTTTTTCCGAGGGGGCTCCCGAGGCCCGGGACGCCATCAAAAGCGGTTACAGGATCGCGGTGGGAGGGGTTCTTACCTTTCCCAATGCCGCCCGGCTCCGTGATGCCGTAAATATTATCCCCATGGAGAGCCTCCTGGTGGAGACGGATGCTCCCTATCTTGCCCCGCAGCCCGTCCGCGGCAGGGTGAACCTTCCTTCGTATGTTTCCTATACGGTTGAAGAGATAGCGCGGATAAAAGGGGTCTCCTTCACCCGCGCTGCAGAGGCTTCATTTCTCAGCGGTTCGGAGTTTTTCGGTCTCTGAGGAGATACTTAATATGAAAGTAGACCTCATTAACGGCTCGCCGATGAAGAAAGTCCTCTCTCTTTCCACGCCTATAGTAATATCAAACCTGATGCATGTGCTTTACAATATGGCCGATACCGCCTGGCTTGGGGTTCTGGGGAAGGAGGAGGTGGCGGCGATGGCTTTTGTCTTTCCTGTCATTTTCCTGGTAATATCAATAGGAGTGGGCATCGGCCTTGGAGGTTCCATACTGGTCTCGCAGTATGAGGGAGCGGGGCGGCCGCAGCGGGTATCTCTGGCTGCCGGGCAGACCCTGGTGCTGACCCTTCTCCTTTCGGTGCTGATCTCGGTCTCCGGGCTTTTCCTGAGCCGGCCGCTGGTGCTTCGCCTGGGAGCCTCCCCGGAAGTGGCTGAACTGGCTGTATCATATCTAAGGATAATTTTCTCCGGCGTGATCCTGATATTCGCCTTTTTCATATTTAACGCGGTTATGAGGGGGTGGGGGAATACGCGCACACCCATGAAGATAATGATAGCCTCGAACCTTCTGAATATCATGCTGGACCCCCTGCTGATTTTCGGGTTCTGGTTCCTGCCGGCAATGGGGATAAAAGGGGCCGCTTTTGCCACGCTCATATCCAGGGCAGCGGCTTCCGCGGCCGGGCTCTTTATTCTTTTTAAAGGGAGAAATGCGCTCAGGATCAGGTTGAAGGACCTTTTACCGGATTACGGAATGCTTAGGAAAATACTATCCATAGGCTCGCCTGCGGTCGCCGAACATGCTCTCAAAGCGGCGGGGATAATGATACTTACGGCCATAGTGGCCGGTTTCGGGACCGTATATACTGCGGCTTTCAGCATAGGGATGAGGGTTTTCTCCGTTGTTGTGATGCCTTCCCTGGCCATAAGTTTCGGGACCTCCGCGGCCGCCGGGCAGAACCTGGGCGCGGGGTTTCCGGCCCGGGCCAGGAGCCTTGCGAGGGACTCTTCTGTTTTTGTCTTTTCTTCTCTTGCCGTACTGGGAGGTTTCCTTTTGATGAGCAGGTACCGCGTGGCCTCATTTTTTATAGGCGCCGGGGATCCCGAAGTGGTTGCCGCATCGGCTGATTTTCTTCTGCGACTTGCAGTTATGGCGCCCTTCCTGGGGACCTGCATAACCCTGAGGGGGGCTTTTAAGGGCGCCGGAAAGACCTTCCATTCAATGCTGATCGGGATGACCGGTCTGCTCGGGTTCAGGGTGGTCTATGCCTGGATCGCGGCGGGTATATACGGAAGCGTTACAGGCGTCTGGGACTCTTTTGTCTTCAGCGGGGCGGCGGAGCTTCTTATCTGCGTGCTGTACTTCAGAGGGTCCGGGTGGTCTTCGCCGGTTATAAACGCTTCTGCGAGAGACGGGGACGCCTCCGGTTTCGGGACGGATACCTTGACGTAAATTCCAGCAGTATCTATCATAAACCTGTAAAAGGATGGTTGACCGGTTAAGTGAAGGAGGAAGCTTATGAGTGAATGCAAATTGGATAAGAACCTTAAGATGTGCAATTGTTCCTATGAACCCTGTTCCAGAAAAGGGGTATGCTGCGAATGTATAGCCTACCACAAAAGGGCGGGAGAGGTTCCGGCCTGTTTTTTCCCGGATTCCGCGGAAAAGACCTATGACCGCTCCATAGGGCACTTTGTGAGGATAAACAGCTGAGTATTCCGCCTTCTTCCCGGAGTTGAGGTGCCGGTTTGAAAGAGTTCCGCTACTGTCCGTTATGCGCCGCCGGGCTTGTAAGTTCTGAGATAGAGGGCAGGCTCCGGAGTCTATGCCCGGGGTGCGGATGGGTTAACTACAAGAACCCGCTTCCTGCCTCGGCCTGTATTGTAAGAGACGGGGATAAGGTCCTTCTGGTCAGGAGAGCCGTTGATCCGTTTGCTGGCAGATGGTCGCTTCCCGGCGGGTTTATTGAAGCGGAAGAGACGCCGGAGGACGGAGCCCTCCGCGAGCTCTATGAAGAGACCGGCATAAGAGGAAAAATTGAGAGGCTGCTTGGGGTTTATTCCCAGGAGACCGGGGTTTACGGAAACGTGCTGGTTATCGGGTTTCTTGCAGTAATGACCGGAGGGCGCTTAAAGGCCGGCAGCGATGTTTCCGAGGCCTGTTTCGGGATTCCGGAAGAGGCGGACATACCTTTTGAGAGCCAGCGCAGGATGCTGGGTGGGATAAAAGGACGTCTCTGATGTATATCTTCGGGCCGGTTCCCTCGCGCAGGCTGGGCCTTTCCCTGGGGGTGGATCTTGTTCCCTCAAAGGTTTGCCCGATGGACTGTGTTTACTGCGAGTGCGGCAGGACCACTCTCAGAACCAGCGTCCGTAAACCCTGGGCCGATCCGGCTTTGGTTATTGCAGAACTCAAGGAACGTCTTGAGGTTCTGCCCGAACCTGAGTGCGTGACCTTCTCCGGGGCCGGGGAACCCACTCTCAACAGCGGGATAGGCGAAGTAATAGGTTTTCTTAAATCCCGTAGCCCTGACTCCCCTGTTGCGCTTCTTACAAACGGGGCGCTCCTGGAAGATGAGAAAGTGAGAAAGGATATATCCGGGGTTGATATCGTTATACCGACCCTATCTGCTGTTTCACAGGAGGTATTTGAAAGGATATCCCGTCCTGAACCCGGTCTCACAGCATCCGGAATCGTTGAAGGGATACGTAAACTCTCACGAGAGTCTTCTTCCAGGTTGTGGGTGGAGGTTTTCATAGTCCCTGGTATAAATGACGACCCCCGTGAGGTTGCTCTCATCAGGGAGACCCTGCTTCAGATAGAACCGGATAAGGTTCATCTTAATACGCTTGACAGGCCCGCCTCCGAACCCTGGGTCCGGCCGGCTCCTACAGAGAGGATGGAAGAACTCAGAAGGTATATGCGTCCCCTGGATACGGAGATAATACTTCCCCCGAAGAGTATGGGCGCGGGGAAGCTCCGGGGATCAGAAATGGAGTCGGGAATCCTTGAACTTATCTCCCGGCGCCCCTGCACCCCGGAGGATATCTCGCAGGTTTTTGGGGTCTCCGAAAAAGAGGCTGAAACTTATTTGCAAGAACTTCTTAATTCTGGTAGAATATTCGTTGAAAAAAGGGAAAGAGGAGATTTTTACAAAATAAAATGAACCAGCAAAAAAAATCAGCATCAACCAGCAGGAAAAAGACCGGTGAGGCCCTTGCTTTCATAGAAACAAGGGGCAAGACCGGAATAATCGGCGCTCTTGATATAATGCCGAAGACCTCCGAGGTTTCGTTTTTTGACAGGGTTAATATAGGCAGCGGTATGGTTACCGTTGTTTATACGGGAGAGGTCGCCGCTTCAAGGGCAGCCCACGATGCCGCGGCATCCCTGGCAGGAAAGCTGGGAGAGTTTGTGGCCGGCAACGTTATCCCGCGCCCCCATGAGCGTATATACAGCCTTATACAGCAGCGCCCGGGGGAGGTCTCTTCCGAGGGGTTATCCGGGCGCAGCCTTGCGCTGGGCATAGTAGAGACATACGGTTTTCCAGGTATGATTGAGGCCGCCGACAGGGGGATAAAGGCGGCTGATGTTATTATTCCCGGATGGGTAACCGTGGGGAGCGGGCTTGCCTCAGTCTTCTTCAGGGGCGACGTGGCTGCGGTTCATTCTGCCGTTGAGGCCGCTGCCGTCGGAGCGGAGAGGGTTTCCAGGGTGGAAGGGCTTCATGTGATTCCCCAGCCTCACCGGGGGACCGAAGAGGCGGTTCCGGTGGGACACGGCGGCGAAGCGCCGCCGGACCGTAAAGTTTCTCACGATGATGCCCTTGGCATACTTGAGACCCGGGGAATAACACCCCTTGTAGAGGGGATAGATTCGGGGCTTAAAGCGGCGGGTACCGTCGTGCAGGGTTGGGAAAAGATAGGAAGGGGTATGGCCTCAACTCTTTTCCGGGGTCCTGTTTCCGACGTAAAAGCCTCAATGGAGGCAGCTTCCGCGTCTGCTTCAAAAATCGGAAAGATTACCGGCAGTTATATAATAGCCAGGCCGCACCCCGAATTAGACAAGGGAAGGTGAACCGGGTTCAGGTAGGGGAGAACGTCAGAAGGATTCTCGCTGAACTTCCCCGGGGGGTAAGACTTGAGGCTGCGTGCAAGACTCGCTCCCCCTCCGAGGTCCAGCAGGCCGTTGATGCCGGGGTAGAGATACTCGGGGAGAACTATGTCCGTGAAGCCGCCGGAAAGTTCCACCTTATAAAGGGAAGTTTCCGGCGGCATTTTATAGGGCACCTTCAGCGGAACAAGGTTAAGAAAGCCCTGGGGCTCTTTGACCTGATAGAGTCTCTTGACTCTATCTCCCTGGCCGAAGAGATCAGTAAAAGAAGCGCCTCTCTTTCCATTACCGCCGAATGTCTTATAGAGGTAAACAGCGCCCGGGAGAAGAATAAGTCCGGTATTTATCCCGAAGAGACCCTGGATTTTGCGCGTAAGGTCTCCGGGTTCGGAAATATACTGGTGAGGGGGCTGATGACAATGGGTCCCCTTACGGAGGATCCGGAAGAGCTCCGCCCTTATTTCAGACAGACCCGTGAATTGTTCGAAAAACTGAAACAGATGAGAATCCGGGGATGCCGCATGGAGATACTCTCAATGGGGATGTCATCCTCATACAGAACAGCGGTAAGCGAGGGGGCAAACCTTGTCCGTGTCGGGACGGCTATTTTCGGTCCCCGTGAAAACTGAGTTTTAAAAAAGAAGGGAAACAGGAGTATACTTAAAAAGAGGAGGAGAATCTTATGGAAAAATTCTTGATGCTGGGGAAGTATTCCTATGAAGCGACAAAGGGTGTCTCGGCCGAGCGTACGCAGAAAGCTGTGGAACTTATAGAAAATGCCGGGGGAAAGGTTAAAGCCATTAATATTCTTCTGGGGAATTACGATATGTTTATTCTTTCCGAGTTCCCCGGTGTAAAAGAAGCGATAAATATATCGCTTGCTCTTACCAGGATGACAGGTATATCTTTCACAACCTCTCCCGCGCTTTCCGTGGAAGAGTTTGACAGGCTTATCCAGTAACCCGCGCAGGATACGGTCCCGGGCAGTTGTAAATGCCGTGATTTACGGCGGTTCAGGGGAGATGTTTTTTTGAATCTTTTCCTGAAACTCTATATAGGGAAAGACGGCGAAGAACCTTTTCTGGGCCGGGGTCCTGTCGAGCTTCTTGAGAATATCCTGAAAACCGGTTCCATCCGGGCTGCCGCTTCCGGTATGCGGATGTCCTACTCCAAGGCCCACAGGATAATAAGGCGCCTGGAAAAAGGATTAGGGCTCAGGGTCCTGCGCCCTGAGACCGGGGGCGCAGGGGGCGGCGGGAGCGTCCTTACAGAGGAGGGGCGGCGTCTTATCCGGGATTACCGGAAACTTGAAAAAGAGGTGACGGAGTTTGCTTCCGGGCGGTTTTCCGAAACGGTTGCTTTTTACGGAAAGAGCCGGTCTCAGAGAAATTCTCCACAGAACCCCCGGGGATTTTAATTTGAAAGGTCTTAAAGGTATTCTCAGTCTGCCGCTTCTTGCAGCGGCGATGGTTCTTTCCGCCCGCTTCCCTGCCGGCGGCGCTTCCAATTCCCGCGAATACGCTCGCGCCCGGGTCCTGGAGGTGGTTTCCGAGACAAGGGCAGATGACGTATGGCAGCAGTCTCTTCTCGTAAAGGTGCTTAGAGGTTCATACAGAGGAACTGTCATCAGGGCCGGAAACAGAACCTGGGGAGGAGCATACGGGTTCAGGGCCGCTGCCGGCGATACCCTTATAGTAAGCATAGACACCCGCTCCGCTATCCCTTCTGCCCAGGTCGCCGCAAGGCACCGGTCGCCTTATGCGCTGCTTGCCCTTGGTCTTTTCATACTGGTTTTTATGCTGGTCTCGGGAGTTAAATCCGCCGGAGCCCTCTCCTGTGTCGGGATCAACGCGGGACTTGTGGTCTTTCTGCTCATACCCCTGCTGATACGGGGTTGGGCGCCGCTTCCCGCGGCGCTGGCGGTCTGTATCCTTGGTATCGCGTTTTCAGTAAGGGTTATCTTAGGCGGAGGCCCCCGGTTCCTGGCATCTTCGGCCGGAGCCGCGTGCGGGGTTCTCTTTGCCGCCGCGCTTACGGTGTTTTTTTCCCGCGCGGCGAACCTTACGGGACTCTTTGCCGGCGGCAGTTCGCGTCTCTTAAGCGCTGCCGCCAGACACCTGCCGGGTTGGGCGCTCTCCGATATGAACGGTCTCCTGGCTGCCGGGTTTATGGTGGCCGCCCTGGGGGCGGTTGTGGATGTCTCGGTTACCATTACCTCGGCCTGCTCAAGTTTTTCCTCAGAAGGGGCCGGAAGAAACCGGCTCTGGAGATCCGGCCTCCAGGTAGGCAGGGATATAACAGCTACAATGCTTAACAGTCTGATCCTTGTTTTTCTGAGTCTCTCCTTTCCGGTTATAGGGCTTTTTTCGGTTATGGATATCCCGTTTGTTATGGCGTTTAATTTTGAGTTCTTTGTAGTGATGGCTGCCGGCGCGCTTATAACCAGCAGCGCGATGGTTGCCGCCGTGCCGGCTTCGGCTTTCATCTCAAGCAGACTCTTGGCCGGAAAATGAGGAATCTTCTCTTAGTCTCTCTTCTTCTTGCTTCGGCATCCGTTAACGCTTATCCCGGCGTCTGGGCAGAGAACCCCGAAGAGGATTTTCACGCCCATCCTCTTGTTGAGATATCCGGTTCCGGAAGAAACTTTGCCCGGGCAAGGGTGCGGAAACTACTGCGTGAGGCCTCAAGGAGAGAGAGCGGACTTCTCAGAGCAGAGATATCTTCGGGGCCCCGCGCCGGTGAGTATATATACGTATCTGTTTTCTATACCCCGCAGGTTGAACCTCTCAGGGAGAACGAAAATATAGTAATAAGTTTCCAGGACGGCGCCGGAGAAGATGCCGTTTTTGAGTCCAGGGACCGGCTTGGGAGCCTGGCCCTGCTGCTGATTATATTTATCATTCTTGTTGCTTCAGTGGGAGGAAAGAGAAGCCTTTACTCTATCGCGGCTCTTGGAGCAGGTATAGCGGTCTGCTGGGTGGTACTGGGAAGAATCTTTGAGTTCGGGAGAAACCCTCTTTACGATATGGGCCTTGCTGTATCTTTCGTGGTTATGATAACAACTCTTGCGATAGGGGGGGTCTCTTCAAAGAGCTTCTCCGCCGCTATAGGGAGTTTTGCGGGGTTGGGGGTGGGCGCTTTCACGGGATGGGTGTTTTTTTACGGGGCCGGGGTAACGGGGTTTCATTTTGAGGAGGTTCAGCTTCTTCATTATGCGACAGGGTACGGTTCAGGGTTTTTCATAGATTTCATGACCGGGCTTCTTCTGCTGGGCGCCGCCGGGGTTATCATGGATTCTGCGGTAAGCGTGGCTTCTTCTATGTATGAAATCAAGAAGAATAATCCGGGGATAACCCGGGTCGCTCTCAGGGACGAAGGGGTTTCCATAGGGCGCGATGTCACGCTTACAATGGCCAGCACCCTGGCTGTTGCCTACCTGGGGGGGGCTTTACCTTTGATGCTGGCCGGGAGTCTTCATCTCTCGTCTGTTACGCAGCTGGTAAACCTGCCTTCTTTTCATCTGGGGCTTTACAGCGTGCTGCTGGGAAGCACCGCCTTTGCCGTAAGCGCCCGCGTAACCGCCTGGGTCGGCGCAAAAATAATATAACTCAACTTCTTGACAGGTTCTTTAAGGGTTATATAATTAAAGACAGTTTAACGGCTGCCGGAAGTTACGG
>SLGR01000111.1 GCA_007136585.1 Candidatus Sumerlaeota bacterium
TTGTAATCGTGAAACACCCAGAAATCCCCCAGGTACTTTCCTCCTGCGTCCTCGCCGCCGAATAAGACCGCGGCGCGGGCTCCCGGGTCGTAATATACCGCGGCTCCGGCTCTTCCGGGAGGCCCTTCAATATCAAGGAAGCTCCATTCAAGGATATCCGGGTCAAAAACCCAGGTATCCGAAAGATACCCATCCTCACCCTGGCCGCCGTATATTACCACTTTCCCTCCGGAGTCTGTAAAAGAGACGTGCCCGTTCCGCCCGTGCGGGGACTCCGCCGGAGTCACCTCCTCCCACTCCCGTGTCCCGGGATCAAATATCCAGGTATCGGAAAGGTAACTGACTTCCCCTTCCGGGTTACCTCCGAAAAGCACAACCCCGTAAGGGGTGCTGGCCAGGCTGTGATCAAACCTCCCTAAAGGCGAAAGTTCCGGTTCCGCTTCTTCCCACGACTCCCCGTCAAATATCCAGGTATCGTCAAAGTATTGCACATTGGGATGAACAGAGTATATTCCGCCAAAGAGAACCCCGCAGGAGCTCACTCCGTAATTTGCCCGGGGGGCCGGGGTCTCTATATCAAGTTCGCTCCAGGCTGACCCGTTAAAATAGAGCATATCGTCAAGCCTTCCGTCACTTTTATCATTCCCGGCGTAAAGGTAGATATTACTCTCACACGCCCATAACCTGTGCCAGTACCTGGGGGTCGGGACCTCCCCGGTAGAAACCCTGATAACGCTGTTTGCGGTTATAAACCCCTGATCCCCGGGGGTAAGGCCTTCGTATTCGCCGGCGAACCCGGAACCGGTCTCAGAGACCGTACTTGCCGTCAGGGCTGCCCCGCGGATCGCTAAAAGCAGGAAGCTACTGAGTAATAAGGGTTTCTTTAAGAGCATCGGAGAGCTCTTTTACTCCGAAAGGTTTTATAAGAAACTTCTTCGCTCCCAGTTCCTCAACCTCCTTTTCCAGTTCTTCGTCCGGGTAGCCGGTCATAACGATTATATACGGGGCCCCCAGACGGCTGTCCCGGCTTACCTGGCGGAGCACCTCCATGCCGTCCACCCCGGGCATCCTTATATCAAGAAGGAGAACCCCTATATCTTCCGAGGCCAGGATCTTTCCGGCGGTAAACCCGTCTTCGGCCGTATATATGACAGCATCGGAAAACTTGCGGTCAACTACTTTTTTTATGTTCTTGCGGACATTCTCCTCGTCATCTACAATAAGTATCCCGGTAGATCCGGTAAGCCCGGGAGCGGGGAAATCATACTCCATTACAAAATCTATAAGGTCAACCCGTGTAATCCTTCGGTGCCCTCCCGGTGTTCTGAACGCCTTTATCTTCCCCTCGTCAACCCACTTTTTTACCGTGGAAATATCAACGTTGAGGATAACAGAGGCCTCGTAGGTACTTAATACTGCTTTACTCATTTTTCCTCCTTTTATCAATAAACCCATTATCCACATTATATTAAAACACAGAAAAACGGGGATGTCAAGGGGTAGACGGTATCTCTTTTATGTTATTTTCTATATAACTGGTCAGTCTGAGCTTTTAAGGGGGATTGTGAAGGCGAAAACGCATCCACTGGGAGAAGGCAGGGTAAAGGCGCGACCGCCGTGGGCCTCGGCTATCCCTTTTACTATGGATAACCCCAGCCCTATACCGCTCTCTTTTGCGTCAAGGGAAGAACCTTTTTCCGCCTGGTAGAACCTCTCAAAAACCTTTTCCCTCTCGGGGTCAGGTATCCCGGGACCGGTATCTGATACAGAGACCATAAGTTCATTTCCGGAAACCTCGGCGCTTGCGGTCACCCTTCCCCCTTCCGGGGTAAACTTCACGGCGTTTGAGAGAAGGTTCAGTACCGCGCTCTTTACAGCCTCGGGATCATATATATGACTTCCCGGAGCATTTAAGATTGTATCTATAGTTATGTTTTTCTTATCCGCTTCAGGGAGTATCTCCTCCACGGATTCGGAAACGGTCCGGGAGATATCCGAGATTACCGGCTCCAGGCGGTAGTTTCCTTTCTCCAGCCTGGTATAATCAAGAAGCTGGGCGACTATTTTCTTAAGACGCATAGCGTTTCTCATAAGAATCCCGGCTGTCCTGCTCTCACGGTCGCGCTCAAGCAGGATCTCGCTGGAGTTTATTATTGACTGGATGGGTGTCCTGAGCTCGTGGGAGACGTTTGCCAGAAAAACATCCTTCATCCGGTCTATCTCTTCAAGCTCGTTTAACCTTTTTTTAAGTTTTGTCTTTTCAAGGGCCTTCTTTACGGTATTTCTGAGCTCGTGAATATCAAAAGGTTTTTTAACAAAATCGTAGGCACCTTTTTTCATACAGGATACAGCGGTCTCTATGGTAGCGTTTCCGGTAAGGATTATAACTTCAACAGAAGGGTGCCGCTTCTTTATCTCTTCCAATAGATCCGTTCCGCTCCTGTCCGGAAGCCCTATATCAAGAAGCAACGTTCTGTACTCACCGTTTTCAAGCTTCTCCTCCGCCTCGGCGGCGCTTGAGGCGGATCCACAGCTCACCCCACCCCTCTCAAGGGCCCTCGTACTGGATGAGACCACGGAAGGTTCATCGTCAACTATTAAGATATCCTTCACTTCTTCCGGGCTCCGGATGGCCCCTCCGGTTTCAGGTCAAGGACCGATCTTACCCTCCCGGCAAGTATCTTTGAGGTAAAGGGTTTCTGAAGAAAATTAACCTCTTCCTTTACTATACCCTTTCTGTGTATGACATTTGCGGTATACCCGGAAATATAAAGGGCTTTTACTCCCGGAATTATCCCGGAGACCTTATCGTAGAGCTCCCTGCCGTTCATATCCGGCATTACCACGTCCGTTATAAGAATATCAATTTTTTTCCTGTTTGCCGATGCCAGCTCCAAGGCGTCAAGAGGAGATATAGCGGCCAGAACTTCGTACCCGTACTTCTCAAGGGTCCTCTTCGTGGCTTCCAGAATGGCTTTCTCATCCTCTACAAGAAGGATGGTCTCGCTCCCCTTAAGGTTTCCGGGACGCTCCTGACCGGATACGGCGGCATCCGGAGATTCCGTTCCCGCAGCCGGCAGGTATATATCAAAACTGCTACCCTGCCCGGGGTGGCTTGTAACCTCTATGAACCCGTTATTCTGTTTTACTATCCCGTAAACGGTGGCAAGCCCCATCCCGGTGCTCTTGCGCTCCTTCCTTCCGGAATAATACGGTTCAAATATGTGGGGGAGCGCATCCTGAGGGATACCCTCTCCGTCATCCGTAAAACTCAGTTTTACGTATTTTCCCGGTTCACCGGACTCCCCTGCGGGTTTCTCCGCACTTGATATCGCTATTAAAATTTCTCCGCTCCCCTTTATGGCGTCACGGGAGTTTACAGCCAGGTTCACTATGACCTGGCTGAACTGTGCCGGATCTATCTTAACCGGCTCAACCCCGGACGAAACCTTTAACTCAATATTTATATTCTCACCGATAAGAGACTTGACCATCTTAAGCATCTCCTCTACGGCATCCTTTAAATTAATTACCCTGGGAGTGCGCACCTGCTTCTTGGCGAAAGCAAGAAGCTGAGAGGTCATATCAGCCGATCTCTTTGCTGCCGAAAGGATCTCATTAAGGTCATCGTAAACAGGGAGCTCCGGGTCGGTATCCTCAAGGGCAAGCTCGGCGTTGCTTATTATTGCGGTGAGCATATTATTGAAATCGTGCGCGATCCCTCCGGCAAGACGCCCCACCGATTCCATCTTGCGGACCTGGGTCATCTGCTCCTCCACCCTGACGCTCTCAAAGGCCTCTGATATAATATTTGCCAGAACCCGCAGGAGTATTACCTGGTCCTCCTCCCATTCCTTGACTTTAAATACTGAGTCAAACCCTAAAAACCCGGTAATTTTTCCCTCCTTATCCCTGATAGAGACCCCTAGGAGCGATTTTATATCCTGACGAAGGAACTCGCTCTTTTCGGCCGATGCCGCGCCGGGAAGTTTTTCAACGCTATTTATAAAAACACAGTGTTCATCCCGTATTTTCTTATTCCACCACGGCAGGCTGCTTAATGGCTGGTTAACTATGGAATCCTTCTGGGATTCTACACCCGCGCGGCACCACTCGTGCGTATTTGACATATACTTTCCGTCACGGGAATACTTAAAGACATACCCCCTGTCCACCCCGAAAAACTCAGCGCATTTTCCGAGGGCCAGTTCAATCTTATCATTAATATTCTCCGAAGACACGTTTATAAAATCAGAGGATATGTCGGCGACAAGGCTGCTGAACCCGGCATGCTCAAGTATCTTCTTTTCAGCTCTTCTGCGGCCTGATATATCCTCCACGAGCGCGAGTATATACTCCTGCCCCTCCACCAGGACTTTTCCGGTAGATATATGCACCGGGAAGATACTCCCGTCCTTTCTTTTATGAGTGAATTCAATAATTACGGATTCCCCCGGCTTCCAGGATTTCCACTCTCTCAGGGTTTCTTTCCTGGTTGTAATTTCAGGATGAAGATCAAAGACGTTCATCTTCTTAAGTTCATCCGCCGAGTACCCTGTATGTTCGGCCGCGGCACGGTTAACCTCAATTATATTTCCATCAGTATCGTGCAGGTAAACCATCTCCATAGCCTGCTCCATAAGGGCGCGGTACCTTCTCTCACGCTCACGGAGATTATCCTCAGCGCGCTTCCGTTCGGTAACATCCTGCACGGTTGATATCATAAGAGGTTTTCCGGGAACCGGAATATTCTTTGCCGTTATGTAAAACTTCTCATCACCCCTCTCAAGAGGGACATCCTCCCAGACCATCCTCCCGGGATCTCCGCTTGCGCAGTCTTCCTCCACCCTTTCCTTAAGCTTTTCCCTGAACCCGGGATCCTCGTAAACTGCTTCCCAGAAACTCCCGGGCGCGGCAAGGGCCTCCCTTGTGGTCCTGTAAATTTCCGGGAAATTATCATTCATATACTCAAATTCTGCGGGGCTTATTGAATTTACGGCCAGGCCTATAGGAAGGTTATCCATAACGGATTTTACGAAAGCCTCGCTCTCCCGAAGCTCCCTCTCCGTCTCTTTGCGCTCTGTTATATCCACGGTATAGACTATGACGCTTTCTATTTTTCCCCCGTCTCCCTTAAGGGGAAACCCGTATACCTCGTGGCACCGGGTCTCCCCTGCGCCGCTGTGGTGTTTATGCTCCGCGCGGAAAGGCTTTGAAGTCTCCAGGACCCCGTTTACAGGGCACTCGCCCCCGGAACAGGGGGTTTCCGAATGATGAAAAACCTCGTAACAGTGTTTTCCCGCAGTATCTTTTCTCTTCCCCGCGGCCGAGTTTGACTGGAGTATGCACCGGGTTCTTACATCAACCACGTAAAGCGGATGTTTTATTCCCTCAAAAACAGCGTTCATGAACCGGTTCTGCCGGCTTAACTCAAGCTCTGTTTTCTTTTTCTCGCTTATATCCTGGAACCCGCCCCGGGCCCCTATTATTCTGCCAGACTCATCCCTTACAGGCTCGCCGATGGTCCTTACCCAGACCCGCTGCCCGGAGGAATCTATTATCTGAAGCTCCTCATCGTAAGGAATTCCTCTCTCCGCGCACTCCCCGAAGACCTTCTTTATACGGTCCCTGTACTCCGGGGCATAGAAA
>SLGR01000255.1 GCA_007136585.1 Candidatus Sumerlaeota bacterium
AACGACAGGGGTATACCGTGGAGTAATGATGAGGTTTGGCGTATACTCATTCAGAACGCGGACGGGCTTAACGGAGGCGGGTACCCCGTCCGGGATGACGAGACCGGGTACGGAAGGATAAACAGTTTCAGTGTAATGAACTTTCTGGCGACGGGAGGATTTGCCGGTGAACCGGCCGACCCGGTGGCTTTCCCCAACCCCTTTAACCCCCACTCCCAGCAGGTTATTCTGAGGCTTTCGGAGAGAAATACCGGGACCCTCAGGAGGTTTGAAATTTTCTCTCTTTCAGGAAGATCGGTAAGGAGCCGTTCGGGGCTTTCGGGAAGGTCAGCCTTCTGGGATGGAAGGAACGATGACGGGGACCTGTGCGCTACCGGTCTTTATTTTTTTATACTGGAGACCTACGAGGGTGATACGGAGAAGGGAAAGGTATCACTTGTGAGATGAAAAACCGCGTTTGTTCTCATTTTTCGTTTAAGATGCTGCTGGCACTTTTTGTGTGCGGGCTCTTATTTTTAACGCGTCCTGATGCGGCGGTCTCTTCCGGCCCTGGTGAGACAGGGGCGGAGATACTCAAATTCCACCCTTCCGCCCGGGCCGCCGCCCTGGGGGATGCTTTTTCCGGAGCCGCTTCCGGCCTGGAGGCGGTTCTTTATAACCCTGCGGCTCTTATACGCATGGAAAGAACGGAGTTTGAGTTTTCCCATATGTTCTGGTTTCTGGATACCTCGATGAGCTCGGCTGGTGTAGGGCACCGGGTAGGGCCTGCGGGAGTGGGAGCGTATGTGAAACAGTTCAGGGCCTCGGATACCCGGCGGGACATATTCGGTGAAAGGGAAGGCGGTTTTGATATAAGGTTCACTCAGTATACCCTTGCGGCCGGGTATCCGACAGATGAGGAGGAACAGTCCGTTGGGGCGGCGGTTAACCTCATAACCGAGACTATGGGTGATGAGAGCGGTTCGGCTTTCTCATTTGATTTCGGATGGCATTACAGAATGTGGGACGGAATGAGTTCTTATGGGCTTGTGGCCAGGAATGTGGGCGGCGGGATAAAGACTTTTGAGTCGGAGGCAGATCTGCCCCGGGAGATCGTTTTCGGAGGAAGGAACCAGGTCGGCGCTTTTAAGTTTCTATGGGAAATATCCACTTCCCGCCCTTACGGGTTCTGCTGGCGGAGCGGTATAAGCGCCCGGATGGGAGAATATTTCAGTCTTAGGGCGGGGTTTAAGTATATCCTGGAACCTGAGTACTCGGCCGGGTTCGGTGTGCAGGCAGGCGGGTGGATACTTGATTACGCTTTTCTCCCGCACCTGGACCTTGGTATTTCACACAGGATATCTGTCGGCGCAAGGTTGTAAATCCGGTATGAAGTTTATAACCTAAAGAGGATGAGAGAAAATTACTTGTAAAGAATGAGATCCGGCGCTTCAAAATTTATCTTCGCCCTCATAATAGCGGCCCTTGCCGTTGGATGGGTTTACCTGAGGCTGGACCCCTCATATACCGTAGAAAACAACCTTGAACTTAACGCGAATTATTACCCCTCAATTACCAGTGAGAGACTTGAGCAGCGATGAGAGCTGACCCTTTTCTGGTTACAATAATAAAATGGGTCTGCTGGTCGTTTGTCGCCGGTGTCGGTATATCAAATATAATCGGGCCCCGGGACCCCGGGTTTATGATGAGGATGTGGACCCTCTGCGGGATATTCTTCGCCATTTCAGTGTACCTTTACTTTGCGGCAAGGCCGCTTGTGAAGTATTCGCTTCTCCCTGCCTTCATAGTATTCGGCATAGCCTCATACCAGTACAGGTTTGATACCACCAACCCCGACCACGTTATTCATTTAAGGGATACAGATAGGTGGGCCCGGACCTCCGTAAGAGGAGTTATTGACAGGGCCCCTGACGTAAGGGACTGGATAACCCACATAGTCATAAGACCCCTTGAGATAGATCAGGGGTCGGGGTACAGGGAACTCACGGGAAGGACCGGGAATATAATTATATTTGTCTCCCAGGATATCCGGGCCGAGAACCCTTATTACGATACAATGGATTACGGGGATATAGTCAGGGTTACAGGGGCCATTACGGAACCTATGCGCCGGAGTAACCCCTACGGGTTTGATTACGCCGAGTACCTTATGAACCAGAATATCTACGCAAGTATGTACGTGGGGGAACCGGAGAATATTGAGTTTCTGGAAAGGAGCGACCTGGGGATTTTCGGGAGGGTGAAGAGTTTTGCCTTCAACCTGAAGGACAGGATGATTCTGGGACTTAAGAAGACCGTTCCTCCCCCGTACTCGGCGTTCATAGGCGGGGTTACCGTGGGGGCCCGCGGGGGAGTCCCCGAGGCCATGAGGTATGATTTTCAGGCAACAGGTGTGGCCCATGTCCTTGCACTCTCCGGACTCCACGTGGGGTTCCTGGCCCTGATGCTTATAATGCTCTTTAATACCTTCTTCAAGTCCCGGCTTCTGTTTTATGAGATACCGTCAAAAATATTCAGGACCGAAGTTGATCTTACCCCGCATTCGCTTAAACTGATCCCTGTTTTTGTCGTTGGAGCTCTTGCGGTTTTTGTTATAATAACCGGGGCCCGTCCGGCGACTATCAGGGCAGCTATGATGTACAGTATAATGATAGTTATAAGCTCCTGGTTTGGTATGACCCTGAGCCGGTCCGGGGGGTTGACCATACCGATGTCCGCGGCGGTTATGCTGGCCTTTAACTCTTTCCTTATATTTGACGCCTCCTTTGCCCTTTCGTTTACGGCGGTCTGGTCTATTATATACCTTAACGCGCCTATCCGGCGGATGTTTACCAGTATAATATCCGGGTGGGGGCAGGCCGCGTTTTTTCTGTTTGTAATTCTTGCCATCTCGGTCCTGGTGGTGACCCCCTGGCTGATCTATAACCCCGTTTTCATACAGATATTTCTGCTTTTTATGGCGCTTTTATTCGGCGCTGCGTACCTGCTTGAGAGAAAATTTCCTCTTACGGGGTTTAACTTTGAGGCCTGGTGGCCGGGTATATCCGGGTTTTTTTGCGCCCAGCTTGCCATACAGATAGGGATGATGTGGCCTCTCTCGGGGGTTTATTTCAACCGGTTCCCCATAGCCGGGGTCCTGGCAAACTTTATAGCTATACCGCTTATAGGTATTATAGTACCGCTTGGACTTATTGGACAGCTCTTTACCTTTATCCCTGTAGCGGGAGAATCGCTCGGACTTGCTATGGGGGCCACAAATATGCTTTTTTCCAGGTTTTTCCTGTGGATGGCCCGGTTTTTCAGGACTTATTTTCCCTACCCGGTGCAGTCCGCCCCTACCGGAAGGTGGCTTATGATATACTACACGCTGGTAATAATATTTGCTTTCAACTCGGATATAAGGCTTTTCTTAAGAAAAAGACTTAAAATAACAAGGAAAGGGGCCAACTGGGCCGTGGGGGGGATTATGCTTCTTATCCTTTCCTCAGGGTACTGGGCCCGCGGGATAACCGTGGGCGGGCACAGGGACCCCGAAGAGACGCTTATTACTTTCTTTGATGTCGGGTTCGGCAACAGTGTTATGATTCAGGCTCCCTCGGGAAAATCTATCCTTATAGACGGGGGAAACCGCGGAGACCGCAGGTGGTGGACAATGGGGAGGTTCAGCAGCGGTGAGGCGGTGATTATCCCGAACCTTTCTGGGTACCACATCCCGGCCCTTGATATAATGATCTCCTCAAACCCCCTCCCGGAGAATCTTGGAGGTCTGGTATACCTTTCAGAGCATTTTAACGTGCGGAGCGCCTGGTCCTCTCTTGACCCGGAAAGGTTCCGCAGGGGAATAGGGTATGAGGAGTTCCTTCTGAACCTCGGAGACCTGCGTCTGGAGGCGGATAGCACCAGTCCGCTTCCCATAGGCGTTTACCTGAACTTTTACGATTACCTGAATACCGGCCTTCTCCCCTACTCGGATATGGTGGAGATGACCCCAGTCCAGCGTCTTTTAAGCAGGGATACGGTTCCGCACCGGCATCTTGTGGAAGGGACTGTTATCCACCGGGAGGAAGCCCCCGGAGGGGTTTTTCTTCTGGAGGCTCTCGGGCCCCCGGAGGAGAGGTACCGCGGGACCGATAGCGATATAAGGAATAACTCGGCTGTGCTTCGTCTGACATACGGCACCCGGGTTTTTCTGTTTACTTCCGGGATACAGTCGGAAGCGGAGTGGGATCTTGCAGAACGTTACGGGGATGGGCTCCGGGCCGATGTGCTTCTGGTCCCGGACCACGGCTCTACCTCCGCCTCCACCCGGAGGTTAGTGGAAACCGTAAGCCCCTCGTACGCTATCGTACAGTACGGGTATCTCAGAGGTAGGAGTTTTCACGATTCTCAGATCCGCAGGACACAGGGCAGGTACGAGGAGAGGGGGGCGAAGGTCCTCAGGACGGATAAGGCGGGAGCGGTTGAGATACGGACAGACGGAAGTACTCTGAAGGTAAATACTGTGCTTAAGGAGATGAATTGAAAGTAAAATACATAGCGGCAAATACCCTGGAGTTTCTTGATAAGGTCTGGTCTTACTTTATGAGGCCCGCGGTCAGAATGAGCAACTCAAGGCTCAATATGTATGAAACCTGTCCCTTAAAGTACAGGTTCTATTACGAGGAGCATATGAAAGGGTTTCCCTCCGCCCCGCTTCATTTCGGGAGCGTCGTTCATCAAGCCCTGAAGGAGTTTCATTCAAAGTTCGACCTCCAGGGCGAGCAGGGAACCCTGGATGAGCTTATAAGGGAGTATGACCGCGCCTGGGATATGGTGAAAGAGGATATGCTTGAGAGCACCGGCGGACCTCCCACGAATAAATGGAAGGTCGCCCTTGCCGAATCCGGGGCTTCAAAAGAGGATACCGCGTTTGCTCTCTCTCGCCTCAATACCATTTATATAAGCCCCGAAGAGGAGGAGAAGTTCAGGGAGAGGGGTTTAAGGATGCTTGAAGAATACTTCAAGGATAACCAGACAAACCCCAACAGGATCATTCAGCTGGAGAAACAGCTGAACCTTACAATTAAGGGTATAGATATAGTCGCTTACCTTGACCGGCTTGAAAAGACCCCCGGCGGAGACCTGGAGATAGTGGATTACAAGACGGGGAAGAGGGTCAAGGATATGGAGACAATAAACCTTCTTGGCGGAGATACCCAGGCTATAATATACTCAATGATCATAGAGAAGAAGTGGGGGCGGCGCCCGAAGAACTTTTACTACTATTACCTTGATAAACGTCTGAAAGTGCCCTGTAAACCTGAACCCAGGCACATTAAAAACGTTTTTCAGAAAATAGAAATGACCGTTTCAAATATAAAATACAGAAATTTTGAACCGCACCAGGGCCCCCTCTGCGGATGGTGCGATTATGAGGTGATATGCCCCGCCTGGAAGGGGCGCTTAGAGCCTTTCAGGGGAATATTCCGTCAGGCGAGGGAAGAGGGAAGGATGACCTTCTCCTACTCAAAGATGAGTTCCTATAAGAACTGCCCTTACAATTATATGAAAATAGATATAGAGAAGATCGCTCCCAAACCCAGGCATTTTTTCTCCATAGGCCACTCCTGCC
>SLGR01000085.1 GCA_007136585.1 Candidatus Sumerlaeota bacterium
TCGGAGATACTCTATCAGCCGCTGCCGGCACGGTTTTCCTCATCCTCGCCTCCGGCTCCGAGGGGTTCCGTCCTTCGGGCGGAGCAAACCCGGAAACCCGTACCGCCGCGGACTGAGGGTGTATGCGCAGGTATTTTCAAATGAATAATAAAAGATTTATTTTTTTATGCGCGGGTATGCTGGTCTGCTGTTTCGGAATCTCATCCGGGGGTTCCCGGGTTCTTGAATGGGATGATCTGAAAGAGTATGCCCTTTCAGAAAATTCTGAGATAATGAGGGCTTATGAGAGCCTTCACCAGGCCAGGCTCTCATACAGGAGCTCCGCTTACGAGTTCAGGCCTGACTTTACACTCTCGGCTCATTCAGGTTTTGAGACCGGGGGGGATTCCAGGACCAGTCTTGATATTTCCGCGGGGTATGATTTCACCCTCTTCCGCGGGGGCCGGGCCCGTTCGGGGCTTCTGATAAGTTCGTACAGACTGGAAGCGGAAACTCTCCGGTACGAGTCCCGTCTCCGGAGCGTCCTTTACCGGCTTCGCCTTGATTTCGGGGAAGTTCTAAGGGCCCGGGAGGAGGTGGAGGTAACCCGCGACAGGCTCCGGAGGGTGCGCAGCAACCTTGAGATAGTAGAGCTCAGGTACGAGGCCGGGCGGGAGGACCGGGGGGCCCTTATGCGCTCGGAAGCAGACATCGCGCGGGAGGAACATAACCTTTCCGTTGCCCGCCGGAGGCTTGAGAAGGCCCTTGCGGATCTTTTCATAACAGCGGGTATAGACCCCCCGGACGGAACAGAGGTTGAGGGAACTCTGGAGACCGGAGCGGTCCCGGAGGAGGAGAACTTTTCCGCCTATGCTGTCTCCCACCCGGATTACCTTGCCGAGATATACTCTCACAAGGTAGCGCTCCAGGAGGTGGAATCGGCCCGCGGGACTCTCTACCCGGCCCTTACATTTTCCGCCCGGGCCGGGAGGTCCGGAACAGACCCGGTATTCGGAGATTCTTCCTGGAACGCCGGAGTTTCCCTGAGGTTTCCGTTCTTCTCCTCCGGGAGGGATTTAAGGGCCCTTGATATGGCGGAGTCCCGGGAGAGGGTAGCCCGCCGGGGTCTTGAAGATACGGCAAGGGACCTGGAGAACGATATCAGGGAGGCATACCTTGATTACACGGATGCTGCGGAGAACCTTGAGGTGGTTAAGATGTACTACGAGGCTTCCCGGGAACGCGCCCGTATAGCCGTTGAAAAATATTTAAACGGGCTTATCAGCTACTACGAATGGGATTCCATAGAACGGGACCTGATGAACGCCGGAAGCAGCCTTACGGCGGCACGGTCCCGTCTTTACGCTGCCGCGGCCCGTTGGGAAATGTATACCGGTGATTCAGCGCATGCGCGGCAGGAGAATAAGGAAGGGGATTAAAGGGTTATGAAAAAACTTGCGTTAATACTTCTGGTTACGGCGGTTGCGGGAACCGGGGTTTATTTTTTTCTTGAGCAGGGTTCCGGGGATAACGGCGATCTTTACATTATTGAGGCCTCCCGCGGGGATATAGAGGTCTCCGTGACGGCTTACGGTGTTGTGCGCCCGCGGAACCGCCTTGAGATAAAGCCTCCTTTTGCGGGAAGGATAGAGGATATACTTGTCAGTGAAGGGGATACTGTGGAGGCCGGAGAAGTTATGGCCTGGATGAGCAGCCAGGACCGCGCGGCCCTGCTTGATATAGCAAGATCCAGGGGAGAGGATGAGGTCGCAAGATGGAGCGATGTCTACAGAAGGGCTCCAATAGTCGCTCATCTCTCGGGGTTTGTAATCCGGCGCGGGGCCGAACCCGGGCAGTCCGTATCTTCCGGGGAGGCTGTAATAGTAATGGCCGACGAGCTTATTCTCCGGGCCCAGGTTGACGAGACCGATATAGGAAAGATCCGGACGGGATACCCCGCCAGTATCAGACTGGACGCCTATCCCGGGCGTCCATTCCGGGGAGAGATAGAGCATATAGCGTACGAGTCCGAGACTGTGAGTAACGTTGTCGTCTATAATGTTGATATACGTCCGCTGGATGAGTTTGAGCTTATGCGCTCCGGTATGAGCGCGGAGGTGGAGATAACACTCAATCGAAGCGACGATACCGTTTATCTTCCTCTCTCTGCTATACGTGGCGGGCGTGAGCCTTTCGTGATTGTGAATAAGGGAAATTCCCTTACTGAGAGGCGTCCCGTTGAGACCGGGATAACGGACGGGATCAATGTTGAGATAACTTCGGGGCTCACCGAAGGGGAGAAAGTGGTATACGACGCTTCCGGGTATATACCCGACAGGCGCGCCGAGAGGGCAAGGAGCCGCGGGGGGCTCCCCGGGATGGGGGGAAATTAACCCGGATACGTCCCGGGACCGGGAGGGGTGTGTAAAATGTTCGAGTTACGGGATATAAGAAAACAATACGCCTCGGGAAGGGCCGCCGTAACGGCCCTTGACGGTGTTTCCATAGATATAAAAGCCGGGGAGTTTGTATCCATAATGGGCCCCTCGGGGTCGGGAAAATCCACACTTCTTCATATACTCGGACTTCTGGACCGCCCCGACGGGGGAACCTTTAACCTTTGCGGAGTTGATACGACCTCCCTCGGAAGCGGGAGACTGGCTGCCTTAAGGAGCCAGACCATAGGTTTTATTTTCCAGATGTTCAACCTTCTTCCCAGGACCTCCGCTCTTAATAACGTGGCTCTTCCGGCCCTTTACGCTTCAAGGAAATCCGTGGAGAACGGCAAGGATCCCGCGGGGCTCCTTAAAATGGTAGGGCTCCAGGGAAGGGAGACTCACCATCCAAGCCAGCTCTCCGGGGGGGAGAAGCAGAGAGTGGCCGTGGCCCGGGCCCTCGTAAACGATCCGGCCGTTATAGTAGCTGACGAGCCGACCGGGAACCTGGATTCTAAAAGCACCCGGGAGATAATAGGGATCCTAAGGGACCTGAACCGTCAGGGAAAAACGGTAATAATGGTTACCCACGAGGAGGATATAGGGGCTATGGCCGACCGTACGGTGAGGATGCGTGACGGACGGATAGTATCTGATACAGGCAGAAAAACCCCGGACCCAGGGACTCCCTCCGCGGCCGCGCCTTCTTTTGAATCCCGGGCGGTTTCCGCTGCCAGGATGGTAAGGAATTATTTCAGCCAGGCCCGGAAGAGTCTTCTTGCCAATAAGACCAGGTCGTTCTTATCCATACTCGGGGTTCTTATAGGGGTTGCTTCGGTAATAACGATGCTTGCCCTTGGTGAGGGGGCGAGGGCTGATGTCAGCAGCGCCATATCTGCTATGGGGTCAAACGTGCTCTCCGTTCGTCCGAACTGGCGGGCCGCCGGGTCAAGGAGCGATGCCACCAGGCTTTCCCCGCTTGACGTTGAAGCGGTAAAAAATATTCCCCACGTTGAGAATGTAAGCGGGACAGTGAGCGGGAGAAACCTTCAGGCGGTTCACGATGGAAATACTCATTCCACAAGGGTGACCGGAGTTGAACCGGGTTATGAACATCTATTCGGTCTGGCCCCGGAAAGGGGGAGGTTCTTCACAGAGGAAGAGAATATATCCCGGCAGCGTCTGGCGATTATAGGTAAAACCGTTGAGAGAGAGCTTTTTCCCGGGACGGATCCCGTCGGGCGCACGGTAAGGATAGAGAGGGTCAACTTTAACGTGATAGGCGTGATCCCCGAGAGGGGGGCCACGGGGTGGCGGGATATGGATGATGAGATAATAATACCGCTTAACACGGCAATGTACAGGCTTATGGGACGGAGGCACCTGGATAATATTGAGCTTTCGGCGGCGGAAGGGTTCCTGGGGTTTGTCCGTTCGGAGGTCCACAGGGTCATAACAAGGCGTCACGGTCTGACCGGTCCCAGGGCCGATATGATAGAGGTGAGGAATATGGCCGAGCTTCAGGAAGTTATCTCGGCTACAGCTACCACCTTTGCCTGGCTCCTGGGCTCCATAGCCTTCATAAGTCTCCTGGTGGGGGGGATCGGGATAATGAACATAATGCTTGTCGCGGTAGCCGAAAGGACAAAGGAGATAGGGCTCCGCAAGGCCATCGGCGCTACCGAGAGAGATATAATGCTTCAGTTTGTGATAGAGGCGGTGGTTGTATGCGTGGCGGGAGGGGTCCTGGGGATACTTGCGGGGGGTGCCGCTTCGCGGCTGCTCTCGGAAATGGCCGGATGGTCAATGAGGGTATCGCCGCTTGTGGTCGCTCTTGCCTTCTCCTTTTCGGCTGGTGTAGGCCTCATATTCGGTATATGGCCCGCAAGGAACGCTTCCCGCCTTAAGCCGGTGGACGCTCTACGATACGAGTGAGCCTGGAGGGTTGTGAAACTTTACCGCGCCCCGGGATGTCTAAATATACGGAGGACGGTTTGGAGAGGGTAATTATCAGCCGGGCCGCTTCCGGGGATACCGGGGCGATGAGGGCGGTATACGATGAGTACTCCGGTTTTGTATGGAACCTCGCGCTTAAGTTTACCGGGGACGAAACCCTTGCCGAGGATGCCGCTTCGGAAGTTTTTGTACGCCTCTTTAAAAAACTCGGTAAGTTCAGAGGGCGCTCCTCGTTCAGAACCTGGCTGTACAGGTTTACGGTAAATACGGTTATAAATTTTGTAAAGAAACAGCGGCGGCGCAACTCCCTGCCGCTTAAAGAGAGCGCGTATCTCCCGGAAGAAGATGCAGGAACTCTTGAGGAGCGGGACCTGGCCGCGAGGCTGCTGGGAGAACTCGGGGGCGAGGAGAGGATGATTCTGATACTGCGGGAGGCTGAGGGGATGAGCTACAGCGAGATAGCCGGGGTTTTAGGGATAAAGGTCCCGGCGGTAAAATCGCGGATATACAGGGCCCGGATGAGGCTCAGAGAGGTTTATGAAACCGTGGAGGGAATATGAGATGTTCAGATGAGCTTATAATCAGGCGCCTTGACGGCGAGCTTTCTCCGGAAGGCGAAGAGGAACTGGAGATCCACCTTAAAGGGTGCGCCGCATGCCGCAAAAAGGCTTCAGACCTTGTCGCGTCAGCGGGAATCCTCCGTAAAGGTTTACTGAAAGATTCAGATCCCCCGGAAACGATCTGGAGAGCAGTTATGGAAAAGACCCGCGTCGGGTATGCGCGTCTGCGTTTTTACAGGGCCGCGGCAGCGGCCGCCGCGGCCGCGCTCATTATTTCCGGGGTATTCCTCTCCCGGAGCCCCGGGGAGGGTTATTTATCCGGGTTCTCCTCTCTTGTGTTTGAATCTGTTTCAGAAGAGGAGTGGGGTCCGGACGGGGCTCTCGAAGGCGATACTGTAATAGATATGTTTCTCAGAGGAGAGCTCTGAAGAAGATATTGCATCGGAATTTCAAAGTTGACCCGATGCAATTATCAGGGGGTACCGGGGGAAAGGATATGAACAAGTGTGTTCATCCTGAAAAACCCTATTTAATAGGATTTTTCCGGGCGGATTCACATACCCCGATTGGGGTGACAGAGAGCGAAGCGAACGCCGGGAGGGGCTTAA
>SLGR01000108.1 GCA_007136585.1 Candidatus Sumerlaeota bacterium
GGATCTTCTTAAAGGGAGTACGGCAAGACTCAGGTTTGACAAAGAGGGTTTTAATTTTAAAATTGTTTTTTAAAAGCCGGGTAAGGCGAGGCAGGAATAATTAAAAAAGGCAGGTAGAAATGAGGGCGCTAATAAGCGTATACGATAAGCGCGGAGTCAGAGAGTTCGCGAGGGTTCTTGAAAATAACGGTTGGGAGATAGTTTCTACCGGAGGGACTTATACGGTATTAAAGGAGGCGGGGCTTAATCCGCTGCTTTTAAGTGAGGTTATCTCCTCCCCTGAGATTCTTGGGGGAAGGGTAAAGACGCTTCACCCTTCGGTATTTGCGGCGGTACTTGCCCGTAAGGATCAGGTGGATGAAATTGAACGCCTTAATATTAAAAGGTTTGACCTTATATGCTGCAATCTATATCCTTTTGAGGAAACCGTCAGGAAAGACTCTATCGAGGATATCATACTTGAGAATATAGATATAGGAGGTGTTTCCCTGATAAGGGCTGCGGCCAAGAACTACAGGAACGTCATTACCTTAACCTCTCCTGATGATTACGCTGAAGCGGCCCTGAAGATAGAGAGAGACGATATTGATGAAGAGTACAGGCGGGCGCTGGCCCTTAAGGGTTTCCGTATAACCGCCTCTTATGATGATGCCGTAGCATCTTTTTTCTCTGAAACCTCTCTTCCGGAAGATAAAATTATTTTAGAGCTTTCAGGACGCAAGGATCTCAGGTACGGTGAGAACCCTCACCAGGAAGCGGCTCTTTTCGGTAACCCGCCCTACAGAAAAATTGCCGGAGAGAAAGAACTGAGTTTCAATAACTACCAGGATCTTGACGCGGCGGTAAGGCTTGCGGCTTCTTTTGAAAAACCCGCCGCGGCTGTTATAAAACACGCCGTGCCCTGCGGCGCGGCTATGGCCGGGACCGCCGAGAAGGCTTTTCTTCTCGCCCGCGCAGCTGATCCCCTGAGCGCTTTCGGGGGAATAATAGGGGTCAACAGGAGAGTCACCGCCGAGCTGGCCCGGGAGGCGGTAAAGAGTTTCTTTGAAGTGATAGCCGCCCCGGATTTTTCGGATGAAGCCCTGGAGATTCTCTCGGTAAAACCCTCGGTCAGGGTTGTGAGTTTCGGAGATCTTCCGCGCGCAGAGGTTCTGAGGCAGATAAGCGGGGGGATGCTGCAGCAGAGCCCCGACAGTTTTGAGGGTGAGAAATTTGATACGGTAACGGAAAAGCACCCGGACCCGTCCGAGATTTCGGATCTCCGGACGGCCTGGAAGGTTGCGGCTTTCCTGAAGTCCAACGCCGTTGCGATAGTAAAAGACGGGCAGACGCTCGGCCTGGGAAGCGGCCAGACCGCCAGGGTGGATGCGGTAAAAATAGCCGCCGGGGCTCTGCGGGATGAAGAGAGAAACTTTAAAGGGGCTGTAATGGCCTCAGACGGGTTCTTCCCTTTTCCCGACGCTGTTGAAGCGGCCGCGGCGGCGGGTATAACGGCCATCGTTCAGCCCGGCGGGTCAAAAAATGACAGCGCTGTCATAGAGGCTGCCGAAAGGCTCGGGATAAGTATGGTTTTTACGGGCAGGAGACATTTCCTGCATTAACTCAAGAGGAGAGGAGTTTATTTATGTTAAAGAGAAGGCTTTTTACACCGGGTCCTACAGAGGTTCCGCCGGAGACTCTGGCTGCTGGCGCAAGACCTATCCTTCATCACAGGAAAAAAGAGTTCGGAGAGATATATACGGAGACGGTTAATAACCTGAAGAAGGTCTTTGTTTCGGAAGGGGAAGTCTTTGTTTTCGCATCTTCCGGAACGGGAGCGATGGAGGCTGCCGTTACTAACTTTACGAGCCCGGGAGATAAGGTTCTTGTCATCGAGTCGGGTAAGTTCGGAGAGCGGTGGAAACAGCTCTGCGGCGTTTTTGAGACCGATGTGAATCTTCTTGAGTGCCGGTGGGGAAGTTCTGCTGATCCGGCAGAGGTTGAAAAAATACTTAAAGAGAACCCGGGTATAAAAGCTGTTTTTTCGACACTGGTTGAGACCTCTACAGGGGCGCTGCATCCGATAGAGGAACTTGCTTCTGTATCTTCCTCCGCAGGCGCTTTACTTATAGTTGACGCGGTAAGCGGGTTGGGGTGCGACCGTATCCTTACGGATGAGTGGGGGGTGGATGTCGTTGTCTCCGGTTCCCAGAAGGCCCTTATGACACCCCCGGGGCTGGGTTTTATATGCGTCAACAGCCGCGCAGCTGAGGTATACAGGGAAAACAACAGGAAAAACTATTACTGGGATCTGAGGAAAGCCTCAAAATCCCTTGAGAAGTTCCAGACCCCCTACACGCCTTCGGTTAATCTCATAGCAGGGCTTTTAGCCTCTCTTGAATCAATAAACTCCGAGGGTATGGAAAACGTCTGGGCCCGCCACAGGAACCTTGCCGCGGGGACAAGGGCGGGGATAGAGGCGATGGGGCTTGAGATATTCCCCGAGAACCCCGCCTGCGGTCTTACGGCCGTAAAGATTCCCACTCCGGAAAAGATCGGCTCCGGGTTCGTAAAACACTGCCAGGACCGTTACGGGATAGTGTTTGCGGGAGGACAGGCGGATCTGAAGGGTAAGATATTCAGAATCGCGCATATGGGGTATTATGACGAGCTTGATGTTATAAAAGCCCTGGCCGCCGTAGAGGCCGGTCTTCGGGACCTTGGTGAGAGGGATGTTCTGGGCCGGGGAGTTAAGGCGGCCCTGGAGGTTTTTACTACCTGAAGTGGCAAACCATTACTTAAAAAAATACTGTTCCGGTTCTCCCGGGTTCAGGGTCTCCGAGGAGGGATTCAAAGAGGAAACTCAGCCTTTTTACGAGACGCTCCTTTCCCTTGGAAACGGGTATATAGGATCCAGGGCGGTATACGAGGAAAACCCCTCCGGAAGCTCTCCCGGAACCTATATCGCGGGTATCTTTGACAGATCCGCCGCCCAGGTTGAAGAGCTCGTAAACCTACCCAACCCTTTAAGCCTTATGATAGCGGCCGAGGGTGAGAAGTTTGATATAGTGACCATGCAGGTGCTCTCAAACAGGCGTGTCCTCGATATGAAGAACGGGGTCCTTGTCAGGAAGACCCTTTTCCGCGACGCAAGGCGCCGGAAGTACTTATACCAGTCAGCGAGATTTTTCAGTATGGATAATCCTCATATAGGGGCCATAAAGGTCTCGCTTAAGCTTATTAAGGGGGCTGCCCGGCTTACAATGGTAGACGGTATTGACGATTCGGTATTTAACAGCGGCGGTCTGATGCTTGCCAAACGCCGCCACTTTGATACCGCCTCAGCCGAGAAGAAGGGGTATATGAACTACACTGCTTTTTCCACCCACTCCAGCCGCCATCTTATAGCGTATGCCGATTATATGAGAGTCAGCCTGGGAGGGAGGAACCGCCGGCTGCGGGACCGGATCCACAACTTTGAGCTTAAGACCGGACATGAGATAACCTTCACAAAGCTTTTTTCGGTCTGCACAGGGGGTTTGGATAACGCGGATTCCCTCAAAAAGAAGGCTCTCTCCACTCTAAGATCCGCGGTCAACAGGGGGTTTGACGAACTCTTCAGGCGCCACAGAGACTCGCTGGCGGAGAGGTGGGATAAGAGCGATGTCGCGGTAAAAGGGGACAGGGCGTGCCAGCTGGCTATCAGGTTTAACATATACCACCTTCTTATATCCGCCCGGCAGGAATACGCGCATTTTTCCGTAGGCGCAAAAACGCTAAGCGGCCCCGGTTACAGGGGACATATATTCTGGGATACGGAGATATATATACTACCGTTTTTTATAAGGACCGACCCGGAGGTGGCGCGGGCCATGCTATTATTCAGGCACGATACGCTTCCTGCCGCACGGGAACTGGCAAAAGAAAACGGGTACCGCGGGGCTATGTACCCCTGGGAGGCCTCTGCCGACGGAACCGAACAGACCCCCAGGTACGCCAAGGAGCTTGACGGCTCAATCGGCGAGGTCCGGACTATGGATTTTGAACATCATATCACAGCCGATGTTGCTTACGGGGTATATGATTATGTCAGGGTCACGGGAGATACCGGGTTCCTGATGAAATACGGGGCCGAGATAGTGCTTGAGACCGCAAGGTTCTGGGCAGACCGGGTTGAGTATGACAGTAAAGGCGGCAGATACCATATCAGGGGTGTAATAGGTCCGGATGAGTTCCACGTTAACGTTGATGATAACGCCTATACAAACTGCCTGGCCGCCTGGAACCTCTCCTACGCCGCTGAAATTTACAGGAAATACTCCTCAAGGGCGGATTTCGGAAAACTCTCGGATTCCCTGGGGCTAAGCGCAGCGGAAGTTGAAGAGTGGGAGAAGATTTCTGAGGGTATCGCTATCCCCGAGTCCCGAAAGTACGGGATAATCGCGCAGTTTGACGGTTATATGCGTCTCAGGGACGTGGAGCTTGCCGGGTACGACCGGTATTTTATGCCCCTTGCTCCGAAAAGATACGAACACTCAGGGGAGCTTCAGAAGACCCGTTTCATCAAGCAGGCCGACGTTCTCCTTGTTTTTCATCTTCTTCCTGAACTCTTCTCCCGGGAAACCCTTGAAAAGAACTATGAGTACTACCTTCCGAGAACGCTTCACAAGTCCTCGCTCTCGTATTGCCTGCATTCCGTCGTAGCTTCAGAGCTCGGAGACAGCTTCAGGGCCTTTGCCTTTTTCTGGGCCGGGGCCAACATAGACCTGCTTGATATAGCCGGCAACACCTGTGACGGGATACACGCAGCCAACCTGGGGGGGGTCTGGCAGGCGGCCGTGACGGGTTTCGGGGGGCTGCGTATCGGTGAGGAAGGGGTAAGTATCCGTCCCCGGCTTCCGGGAAATTTCCGTGAGGTCAGGTACGGTTTTATCTACAGGGGAAGAAGTTTTAAGGTTTCTCAGACAAACCGGAAGGTCCGGATAGGTTTTATGCCCGGGAAAGGCAGGGACAGGAAAATCCCGGTTGAGGTATTCGGCAGGAGACTCGTCCTTGAACCCGGCAGGTTCAGAACCGTCCTCAACCCGGAACATAAAGGAGGCTCCCGTATGCTTGTAAAGGATATCATAAAAAAGGAAAACAGCCTTACGGTAACAGGGAACACACCGGCGGGAGATGTGGGGGAAATGCTTATAAACAGAAAAATATCCAGCGTGCCGGTTGTTGATTCAGGGAAAAAACTTCTTGGTATAATTTCAGAAAAGAATATAATAAAATCAGCTGTAGATGAGAACTTTCGCCGCCTGAAGGCATCAGATATAATGGAAAAAAAAGTTGTCTGCCTGAACTGGAACGATTCTCTGGAGACAGCTACAAAACTTTTTACCAGGCACCCCTACAGGCGTCTTCCTGTTATAAAGCAGGGCAGGGTTGCGGGGGTTCTTACCCGCCGGGATATAATAGCGGACTTTCTGGGAGGTTACTACTGAGGAGGGAGGCGGCGGGATAAGAGTTTTTCGTATATTTCCTCGTAACGGCCAGCTATGACCCTGCTGGAA
>SLGR01000109.1 GCA_007136585.1 Candidatus Sumerlaeota bacterium
AGAAAATTATTCGCGCGGTTCTGGCCGGGTATGGGGTATTGAAATTTTTTTTCCCCGTCATAGGTGAACTCCATATTTCAAACTCAAAAGAGCTTCGGAATTATCTCAGATACGGCGGAGTCAGGGCGTGGGAGGCCGGGTACTATTGGAAACCGCTGCTGGGGGCTCCCCGTATCACAGGAGAATACAGGTTTATTAGGGATAAGTTTAAATTTGATTGTGCCACCGAGGTATTAAATCTCTGGCAAATATGCTGCGGGGCTTATTTTTTCGAAAAAAAATCCGGGGAGACCTCGGTCAGGTTTCTTAAGGCCGTTATCGATATTCTCAGATATACTTACTACCTTCAACAGGAGAACCCCATTCCGGTGTTTTCCAGCCGGTCTGAAGTTGTACGTACTTATAAGAATAACGGTGTAAATGAACTGGAATCTTTAGGGAGCGATGTGCTTGAAATAATAGAAAGATACTGGTCCCGGCGCAGGTTTGAGAATAGGTTTTACGAGCGGGTGTATGCGGAGGTTCTGATTTACATTGACCGGGTTTTTAAGAAGCACTTGAGTTTGGAAACCAGAAGAAATCAGGGAAATGAATATGAGTTTGTGGAAAAGGTCTATGATCTGAAATACAGGCAGGAGAAAGGCTGGAGGGAATTTTCAGAGGAAATTTTCAGAAACGCCAGCGGAGTGATACTGAAAATTATACTTGATACACCCGGTTTATTTTATGTAGTGGTAGATGATAAAATTACTTATTCAGACGCTTATTGTACGGCAGAGTTTATGAAACGTGCAAAGATGGGGTTTCTTTCTCCTCACACAAATATCATTATTTTAACTGAGAATACTTACGGCATAATGTTGAATTGCCTTCTTATGGAAACACCTTTTAAAAAGTTTTTCCCTGATTATTTTAAGGAGGGCTCCCGTGTATTTGTATCCCGGTTTTTAAAAAGAAGTGTGGCAAACTACAGGAATATGCGCCCTCCTGCCATACGGAGTGATCTTATTAAACTTTTTGCCCTGGAAGCTGTTGCCGAACTTGCCGTATCGGGAAGGGTTGAAAAAAAGGCCTCATTGCAGGGGGGATTGTATAAAACTTTCTTTTTATCCAACCTTGCCGCACTTAAGATATTTCTAACAGAAAATAAGATAATAACCCCGCCCCTTTTTGAGAACACTTTCTCATATTTAGAGAATAAAAATCCGGGTAAAGACAGACTCGGGGTTAAGAACCGCAGGTTTGACAATTATACCTTCACAAGTAGTATATTAAGGGAACTAAGCGGCATAATAGAAAAAGAGACATTATAAATAAGCGCCGCCCGTATATTAATTCGGAACTTTACAGGTATAATATGCTGCTTCCCGTAACAGAGAAAAGACCCAGGTACATAACCATAGGAGCCCATTACAGGTGTAACGCTGACTGCCGGTTCTGTCTCGGGGGGGATTACCCTGATTTTACTCTGAGGTGTTACAGGGAATTCTTTGAGAAAGAACTGCTCCCGGTAATGAGAGATGCCGAGCACGTGGGGTTCTGCGGTTACGGCGAGGTTCTGCTTATGCCTGGGATAACCGGGTTTCTTGATTACATAAACACAGAGAGCCTTTCCGGAACCGTTAAGGTGTTTACTACTAACGGGTACCCCCTGGATTCTGAGATAAGAGAGAGACTTGTGGGGGGGCGTTATTCCATTATCATATCTCTACATGCCTCGAACAGCAAGCTCCATGAGATGCTTACGGGCCGCAAAATGTACGAACAGATAATAAATAATATTGAAACTCTTGCCGGACTCAAAAAAAAAAGGGAAAGCTCTCTCCATATAAACCTGGCTTTCCTGCTCACAACTCTTAATATAGGTGATCTTCCCGATTTTGTGGAGCTGAGCGCCCGGCTGGGCGCCGACAGGGTTACCTGCAGCTACCTTACGGTTTTCAGCAGGAACCAACTTCCAATGTCATGCTTTTTTCACCAGGATGAGACACTGCGAAGTATGGAAAAAGCCGCTAAGGCGGCGGAAAGATCCGGGCTGGAGCTGATTCTGCCGCCCCGGTTCGGAAATAAGGAGGATGAACCGCGGATATGCCGGGATCCCTGGGAGTTCTTTTATGTTGAGGTTCAGAGGTCTGTGCTTCCCTGCTGCTATGCCGGAGACCACATAGGATACCTGGGGGAGAGTAGTTTTGAAGAGATATGGAACTCTCCCGGATACATAAGACTCAGAAAAGGACTTTTAAGCGGAGATCCTTACAGGTGGTGCAGTCACTGTATGAATTACAGAAGTTCCAATGTTAACGATATAAGGTCGCATATAACTTTCAGACATGGTGTAAGGGAGGAATTGCTTGAGTATATGGAATCAGCAGGGTATGATAATATAAAAAATGAGTTTAAGCCCTAAAGACCTGTACGGTAAAAAACGGGAAAATTACGAAACGGTTGAGAAGGAAAAAAAATCAGGGAGTATCCTGCTCTCCGGTTACCCATACTGGCTTACAATAGACCCTTCCAGCAGATGCAGCCTGAGATGTCCGCTATGCCCTACAGGGCAGCGTAGGGGAACCAGGCCCGCGGTCAATATGAGTATGGACAGGTTCAGAAAAGTTATTGATTCCCTGGGCCCCTGGCTCATACATATGGATATGTGTAACTGGGGGGAGCCCCTTATGAACGAAAGTATTTTTGATATGGTATCATACGCAAAGAGGTACCTTATCCATATTAAAATAGATACAAATATGACGGTTCTTAGCGATGAGTCGGCCGAGAAACTTGTCAGTTCCGGTCTTGACAGGGTCATACTCTCGGTGGACGGTGTAACCCAGGAGACATACGGCATATACAGGAAAGGGGGGGATATAAAGAAAGTCTTTGATAATATAAGGCTGCTGGCAGAAAAACGCGCCGAGGTTTCATCGGATAAACCTTTCCTGGAATGGCAGTTTCTTGTATTCAGGCATAACCAGCACGAGATCGAGCGCGCCCGGGAAATAGCCCCTGAACTGGGAGTGGACCGGGTAAGTTTTACCCCTCCATACGCGGGGAGCGAAGAATGGCTTTCAACCTTAAAACCATTCAGGGATAAATACTACGATACAACGGAGGGCAATATAAGTTTCAGAAGACAGTCAGGGCGGGAAATATGCTCCTGGCTCTGGGACGGCGTAACAGTAAATTCAGACGGTTCCGTATCCCCCTGCTGTTCGGTGGAGGAGGCCCCGGATGATTTTGCGGAAGAGTTCCCCGATGGGGATTTCCGGGAATTTTTCAATACCAAAAAATATATTGATGCCAGAAGAAGAATACTTGAGAGAAATCCCCCGGAACCTTCTTCCTCCAATGTCTGTCTGCGGTGTGAGCACTGGGGGTGGAGCAACCACGCCGATCTCGGGCATTTACTCAGGGAGATATATGTTCCCGGTAAGGAGGCGTCTGAAGGGTAGTGAAAGGTAAGCATATTTTAAACAGCGTGCTCAACAGGGCCGAATACGAAAAAAGAAAGATACATCTGGACTCTTTCCCGGAATCTGTTTTCATACAGATGGACGCGCCCTGCAACCACGACTGCGTATTCTGCTCCAGGCCGGAGAACTACCCTTTTTTTGATATTGACTCCTTCAGAAGGGATTTCGGGGAAACGCTTGAACCCGTGTTTGAAAATGTTTCCAGGATAAACCTGACAGGTTCCGGTGAGCTCCTTTTTCTTCCGGAAGCCAGGCGCAGCCTTGAGTATTTCAACGGGTTCTCCCATGCCGGGAAGATGTTTGCCACTAACGGGAGTTCTCTTACTCCGAAAATGGCGGATTTTCTTCTGGAAAGCGGCAGCAGGTACGTGATACATATTTCTCTTCACGCCCCTTCGGATGAACTTCACCGTAAGATGACAGGCGCAAAAACATTCCAGGTAATACTTGAGAACCTGAAGCACCTTAAAAAAGCGCGTTCCGGAAGCGGGAACCTTACCCTGAATTTCATATTTGTGGCGACCGCGCTTAATATATCGGCCCTTCCGGATTTTGTCAGTTTCTCCTCCGGGATGGGCGCCGACGGTGTAATGGTTTACTATAACTACATATACCGTAACGACCAGCTGGAGTGCTCGTGTTTCCATAAACAGGAACTTGCAAACCGTATGCTTGAGGAGGCGGAAACCCGGGCCGCCTCCTGCGGGATAGATATATCCCTGCCCCCGTTTTTTGGAAGAAAATATCCCCGGGACCCGAACCCCTGCAGGGAACCCTGGAGCCAGATAATGATAAACTCCGCGGGGGATGTGATATCCTGCGATGTCGCCGGGGACTCCCGTGAGAACCTCAAAAGCGGAAAGAGTTTTATGGATATCTGGAACGGAAAGTACTACACCAGGTTAAGGAAAAATCTTGCGGTGGGAAGTTTCGATTGCGCGCAGAGATGCTGGCGGGCAAACCCGGAAACAGTAAACGAGTTTATCTCTCATATAATTACCCGCGGAAGATCCGAGGAGGAAATTGAGAAACTTGCCAGGGAGTATAAACGGGTATGAAATTGCTGTCTCAGCCGCTGCCGTCATCCGTTTTCTCATTCTCGCAACCTGCGGTTGCTCCGAGGGGTTCTTCCCTGCCCTCAGAACAAACCCGAAAACAGATACCGTCAGCGTCTGAGGGTGTACTAAAGGGTATTTTTAGATGAAAACTGCTCTTATACAGGCGCCGGTATGGGGGACCAGGGAGCCCCCTCTAGGGCTGGTTCAGCTTTCAGGGTGCCTGAAAAGCCGCGGTCTGCCTGTAAAGTCATTTGACCTTAATAATTTTCTTTACCGGAACAGGTTCTCAGGGGTGGAGACTTCCTGGGCCTGGGAGCAGAGCGGATTATGGTATGAGAGCAGGTGGGTTGACTCATTTTTCCGGGAGTTTTCCGGGGTTATAAGTGATTTTACGGAAAGGATACTTGAGTACGGACCCGGTATAGCCGGGTTCTCAGTTTCGTCTTCAACATACCAGGCCAGTATCCGACTGGCGAAAATACTCAGAGAAAGATCCGATAAGGTTACTCTGATCCTGGGCGGGCCGGCCTTCATTGATAAACAGTTTATTGAGAGAGCTTTCAGGGAATCCCCCGCTGATTTTCTGATACAGGGAGAGGCGGATAATCTGTTTCCCCGCCTGGTGAAAAGTATCTGCCAGGGGAAGGACCCCGGTTCTGTGCGTGGTCTGTACTTCAGAAAGGGAGACGGAACCGGGTATACGGGGCCGGAGCCGCCGGTTGAGAACCTGGATAAACTTCCGTACCTGGATTTTTCGGATCTCAGGATTGATGGTTATGATGATAAGGTTCATATATCAATGATGAGCTCCAGGGGGTGCGTCTGGAAGTGTGTTTTCTGCAGTACAAGAGCGTTTTCTTCCGGATACAGGAGTATGAGCGCGGAGAGGATGCACCAGGAGATTACCTGGCACAGGATAAACCACTACGACCGGGAAAGAAAAGATAATATGGAACACGTGGATTTTGCCGATCTGGAGATAAACGGCGACCCCGGGAGGCTGGAGGAGTTCTGCGAACTTATGATAAAGTATCCCCCGTGTTCTTTTCTTCCGGAAATGAAATGGGTTGCAAACGCCATAGTGCACCCCTCTCTAACCCGCGGGCTTCTTAGAAAAATGGCTTTCGCAGGATGCAAGAAACTCATATTCGGGCTGGAGTCCGGCTCCGACAGGGTCCTGCGCCTTATGAGAAAGCAATACGATCCCGCTCTGGCTATGAAAGTTATCAGGGATGCCTGGGAGGCCGGGATAGAGGTTACCGCGAATTTTATGTTTGGCTTTCCGGGTGAGACCCGTGAGGATTTTCAAAAAACCCTTGATTTCATAAAGGAAACGGGAAAGTATCTGGAGAGAGTCTATCCTTCCCGGACTTGCTGCGCGGTGGAAGAGCACAGTGTTCTTCATAAGGACCCGGAGAGGTTCGGTATAAGAACACCCGTTGAGCACCACCTTTACTGGGAAACCATAGACGGAGAGAATACTTATCCACTAAGGGTTGAGAAATGCGCGGAGTTTGAAAGGTTCTGCCTTGGTATAGGGGTGAGAGTTGACAGGGGAGTCGGGACAACCGTTGAGATGGACAGGCTCTACAGCCTTGGATTTTACTACGATTATATGGGAAATTCCGGGGAGGCTGCCCGGTATTTTCAGGAGTATCTTAAGGCGGATCCGGATAACAGCACGGTAAGAAAACGACTCAGGGAATTAAAAGGTGATACTTTGCCGGATGCTGAAGAAGAGAACCGTAAGTAATGATAATTCTGCTGCAGCCTCTGCCGGCACGGTTTTCCTTATTCTCGCCTCCGGCTCCGAGGGGTTCCGTCCGAAGGACGGAGTAAACCCGGAGACCCGTACCGCCGGTCTCTTTAAATGTATTTGAAGGATATTTTTAGGTAAAACGACCATGAGTGTATACTCACAAAAAGAAATGGAATTACTGTCTCAGCCGCTGCCGGCACGGGTTTTCTCATTCTCGCAACCTGCGGTTGCTCCGAGGGGTTCTTCCCTTCCCTCAGAACAAACCCGAAAACAGATACCGTCAGCGCCTGAGGGTGTATGCAGGGGTATTTTTAGATGAAAGAGTTTTATCTTCAGGGAAAGGATCTTACGGGTGAAACCGGTTCAAAGAGGGGGGAGATCAGGTTTCATTGGAATATAACTTACTCCTGTAATTACAGGTGCAGGTACTGTTTTTTTGACGGAAAGTGGGAGGAGTACGGTAAGCGGACCGTTTTTCTGGAACCATCCGGCTGGGAGAAGAACTGGAGACGCATCTTTGAAGTTTACGGGAGTTGCTTCCTGGTGATTACGGGAGGCGAACCTTTTACATACCCCGGGTTTATTCAGATAATAAGAAAAGTCTCCGCATTTCACCGTATAAATATATCAACCAATGGCTCGGGAAACATGGAAAATTTTGCCGGGAGCGTCTCCCCGGAAAGGGTATCGCTTACTTTTTCTTTTCATCCCGGGTTCAATACCCTTAAAAAGATTATATCCGGAATTGAATTTGTGAGAGAAAAAGGTTTCAAGACGGATTATATAAATCTTTGCGCTTACCCCCCCTTTATCCCTAAAGTAGAGGGGTACCTTGAAGAGGCCGCAGGAAGCGGCCTTAAACTGAAACTTATACCTTTCTGCGGGGAGTTTGAAGGAAAGAGATACCCTGAATCTTACAGCGATTATGAAAAAGAGGTCTTGGGGATGGACGGGGTATGGGAGGATAACGTAACCAGAAAGGGAAGTCTCTGCTGTGCGGGGTACAGGACGGCCCTGATTTTTCCTGACGGTAAAACGGCCAGGTGCGGGCAGATAGGGGAGAAGCATATTATAGGAGATTTTTTCTCGGATAAGTTTAGGCTTCTTGAGGAGCCTCTTCCCTGTGAAGCTGATATCTGTCCCTGTCTCGAGGCCCCGGAGGCTTAAAGAGCGCGGGGGTCCCTTAAGTACCCATACGTTCTGAGGCCGGTATAAAGTCAGAAAATATCCCGATATCTGCCCCTGTAATGAATGGGCGTTTCTGCTTGCTGAAAAAGATGACTCCTTTGAAAAACGTTGAAGATTGTTTTTTTTCATAATTTTTTTTAAAATTACATCCGAGTGAAAAGAAAAAATAAAACCGGTACGGTTCTCTCGGTGCTTCTTCCGCTTTTTGCGGCGGCGCTTTTTATATCCGGCATAGGAAACGGTTTGGAGCTTTGGACGCAGGACCTTAGGTTCAGGTTAAGGGGCCATAAGGCAGCCTCCGGAAATATTCTTATAGCCGCCATAGACGACTCCAGCGTAGAGGGGTACGGGAGCTGGCCCTGGAATCGGAATATTATGGCGGTCTTTCTTGAGCTGATAAGGTCTGCCCCCCCGGCGGAGCTTGTACTTGATATTACTTACACAGAGCCAAGCGAGGAGTTCGCCGCCTATGACCGGCTCCTTGCCCGGGCAGCCGAAGCCTGCGGAAACGTTTACTTCCCGTTCTTTTGTATAACCGGTCCCGACAATATGCTTCTCCCGCTTCCTTCAGAAGGGCATCCTGAACCTGCTGAGGAGCTCCTTGACAGGATAAGTCTCGGATCCCCGGCTGATTATCCCGGGGCTGATTTTATAAACGTAACCCGGTCGGTGATGCCCATCCCCGGGTTTGCGGCCGCGGCGGCGGGTTCCGGGTACGTGAACTCTCCTCCGGACCCCGATGGTGTTAACCGACGGATTCCGCTTGTAATGAGGTACGGGGATAGGATAATACCCAACGTGGCCTTTGACGCGGCCCTGAACTTCCTTGATGCAGACAGGGATACCCTTCAGATAACCCCCGGCAGGCATATAACGGTAGAGACCCCTGAAAAGGTTATAATGATACCGGTGGACCGCAGAATGAGGATGCTGGTAAACCATCCGGGAGGGTTTACCCCGGAAGTTTTCAGGTTGAAACCGTTTATCCGGCTTGTTCAGGAATACAGCCTTATCCGCCGGGGCGGGGAATCAGAACTTGATACCGCCCGGATAGGGGAGTCCCTGAAGTTCGTGGGGCTTACAGCCACCGGGACCGTTGACCACGGCGTTACGCCTTTCTCCCCGCATTTTCCAATGGTTGCGTACCTTGCCTCGGCGGCCTCAAATATAATTGAAGGAAACTTTATAAGGGTGATCCCGGCCTGGGTAAGCGTTTTTCTGATACTGCTGGCCGGGCTTGCGGCCTCAAGGGCGACCCTTGCCGGCTCCGCCCCTGTTTCGGTTATAATAAACGCGGGGATACTGGGAGCGCTTTTCGGGGTCTCCCTTCTGCTTTTCCACCGGGATATACTCATCCCTCTGGCACACCCGGCCTTATCGGTCATCCTCTCCTACGCCGGGGTAACCGTTTACAGGGTTACCGGTGAGCAGAGAGAGAAGCGTGCCATAAAAAATATGTTCTCAAGGTATGTCTCCTCTCAGGTGGTTAACGAACTTCTTAAGGATCCCGATAAAGCCGGACTTGGGGGGGGGCGTAAGAGGCTTACGGTCTTTTTTTCCGATATAAGGGGGTTCACTTCTATGTCGGAGAAGCTTCCTCCCGAGGAGGTCGTGAGTATATTAAACGAGTACCTTACTGAAATGATTGATGTGATTTTCAGGTATAACGGGACTCTGGATAAGTTCATGGGTGACGCGGTAATGGCAGTCTGGGGAGCTCCGGTCCCTCAGAAAGACCATGCCCGCCTGGCGGTGGAGGCGGCCTGGGGGATGCTCGGCGCGCTTAAGCGTCTTCAGGAGAAATGGGAGGGCGAAGGCCGTCTTCCGATATCGGTCGGTATGGGGATAAATACAGGTGACGTGGTCATAGGCAATATGGGGTCTGATGAGTTTGCCGATTATACGGTTATTGGAGATAACGTTAACCTTGCTGCAAGGCTGGAGCAGAACGCCGGGCCGGGGCAGCTTCTAATCTCTGAAACAACATACGAAGAGGTAAAGGATATCGTTGAGGTGAAACGCCTTGAGCCTATGAGCGTCAAGGGAAAATCCAGACCCGTAGAGGTATACGAGGTTACTTCGGTAAAACATTAACTGACCTCTCAGTGACTAAAGTCACTGACAACTGACCTTTTTTAAGTTTATATTATATCAGGAAGTAAGGATAAAAAAGGCGCGGGAGCGCCTGCAGGAGGTGCGTATATGAGATTTCGCAGGGTTCTTTTCTTTTATCTGCTGCTTGCGGTTCCGGTTGCTCCGGACGCGGCATCAGCGGCCGCGGAGATTATAAATATCCGGGGAGAGGTTGCGGTTCTGGAGCCCGGTGCGGCGGAGTGGTCCGCTGCCGGAGAGGGGACTCCGCTTAGCGTCGGAGATACCGTAAGGACCGGTGCTGATTCCCTGGCGGAGATAAGGTTCCGCTACGGGCATACCACCCTTATGGACGAGTCCTGTAAACTAAGGATAAACCCCGCCCCTGATGATGACACTCTCCTTGAGCTCATTATGGGAAGCGTGCTGTCAAGGGTGGAGGAGCTTGAGCCGGGGCAGTCTTTCGAGGTCTCCACCCCCCAGGCTGTATGTTCGGTCCGCGGGACCGAGTTCACCGTAGCGACAGACGGTGAGAGAAGCCTTGTGGCGGTCCTATCGGGACGCGTGGAGGTTAGGGAGCTCATTACGGGGATGATCCGGGAAGTGGAGGCGGGGTATTATTCCGAGGTGAGACCGGGGGCCTCACCGACTGAACCCGGGCTACTTCCTGAACCAGAACCCGATCCCGGAGATGATATGACCCGTGATATTACAGAGACCCGGGAGCTGCGGGAGGCGGCGCGGCGCGAGATGTTTAACGAGATATCGCGCGATGCCGTGCTCTCCAGGGCAGCGGAGGAGATGAAACGGGCCGAGTACGAGAACCGTAAAGCCTTAATAGACGCGCGCGGCAAAAGGGTCCGACTTGAAGAGTATATAGTAAGGCCCACCGACAGGGATTTTAAGTATGTCGTGCTCAATCACCGGGACGGAAGATTTGATTTCGGGAAAATAAATTTTTTCTTTGACAACGCGCTTCCGGAAGATCTTACCCGGGTAACATCGGGTATGATGGCAAGCGAGGAGAGGCCGGAGTGGGTGCTGACCGATCTTGTATCCGTGATATCAAATACGCGGGACCGTGTGAACGAAGACGCCTCCGGGGGGGATATGATGGAGGACTCTGCGGGGATATGGCGCCATTATTTTCGCGAATACAGTTTTTACATCAAAGGGGAGGGGCGGGATGAGCTCCGGCTCTGGTCGCGCCGGATATCACCCGGGAGCATAAGAAACTTTGACTCCCTCTCCCCCAGGTACAGCTACCTCGGGGACGGGGATAATTTTTACCGCCCCGGAGAATCCCCCAACCCGCCGGATAACCACCGGGAGTACCCCTCGGGCTCCGGAAGCTTTCACCTCAGGCTCAGGGATACATACAGCAGCGATGTATGGATAAGCGCCGATGATTACATTATAGACGACAAGGGTGAGATACAGGGCACCCGTGATTTTGAGGAGAGGTTTGATTTTGAGATCCCCGGTGACGTATCCGTTTTAAAAAACTACCTGGCCGGGCTTAACATACAAAGAAGATACGGGTCGTCAGAGTTCGGGGACAGGGATATTGACCTTGTCATATCCACCAAGCTTCTGCTGGATTCGGGTATGCTTGACTGGAACCTGGAATGATACGGTCGTTTAAGCGTAAGAGTAAAGGTAAGGATATTATGATTAAAGTTTGCGTTATTTTTCTGGGTGCTGTATTTGCGGTCTTAACCCCGCTTAGGGGAGCCCAACTTACCCCTGTCGCGGATATATCCCTCCAGGGAGGGCAGTATTATCTTGAGGGGAGCCGCTCCTCATTCGGCGGGAACGCCTCGGTATACTTTGCTCCCGTGCTCAGCTTTGAGGACGGCAGCGCGCTCCTTCCGGTTCTCAGTCTCCTTTACCGGGGGACCCGGGATCTCCGGGATCTTGTGGGGGGCGATACGCTTGTCCGTCAGACTGCGGATTACGGGCTTAACGTAAAGTACAGCTTGGATTTCGGCGGCACGGCCTGGGCCGGGCGCCTCTCCTACGCCCAATCCCTCGTTAACGAGACAAAGGACGAATCCTGGGGAAGCGGCCTCTTTGATTATACCAGGATGCTGGCGGGTGTGGAGGCGGGAAGGAGGTTCGGTCCCTACGGAGCAGTCTTTTCTTTTGATTATTATACCGTAAGTTTTGACAACTACGCGAGCCTTGTTTCGGAAGTTGACAGGGACGAGTTCAGCCACGCTATAGATACAACCACCTATTCGGAGATATCCGCCAACGCCGGAAAGAACGTCCTGGATTACGGCGCTGCCGCCCTTACGGCGGGTTTGGAAAGAAGCTTCGGCAGTACCGAGGCGGAGCTTGAGTACAGGCTTGAACTGAGGAGTTACCGGGACCAGGCGCTTGTAAGAAGGGACGGTTCCTTTGCCTCGGGCAAGAGGAGCGATACCGTAAACGCCTTCTCCGCTTCGGTTTCCCGGATCTTTGAGCGCCTTGATCTGGGCCTCGGGGGAGACCTGGTTTTTTTCTCGTCAAACCAGAACTCCTATGACGCCGGCGCCCCTAAGTTCATAAAGGATTTTTACTCTTATACCTCGCTGGGAGTTTCCCCCTCGGCGGCTCTTTACCTCGGAAACCCTCAGAGCCCCTCAAGGCTGGGTATAAACGCCCGCCTGAGGTGGCGTTTATACTCCTCCAGGCCAGCGCAGGACGCTGCCGCCCGTTACCTTGACGAGGAGATAATTCACTCCGAGCGGGGCTTGAGTATTACATATGTTTACCCCCTGAGCGATATGATATCGCTGAGCGCGAGGGCGGGGATGATGAACGTATCATCCAATATGAAGAACGAGGCCGGTTACCTTTATAACTATACGACAATGAACTACTTCACGGGTTTCAACTGGAGGTACTGATTTTAAAAGGATGCGGTTTTAAAGAGTGCGTTTTAAAGGGCCTTTAATCTACTTTAAGGGCAAAAGGTGAAATACGGAGGAATTATAGAAATGAAGATAAAAATTAAGAAAAGGGTTTTTCCTGTCTTTGCGGCGGCGATCCTTCTGGGGGCGGGCCCGGTTTACGCGGAGACGATTGAGCCGGAAGTTACGGTTGATATAGTAACACCGCAGCACGGTTCCTCAATGGATTTGACATATACAGATATAGTAGCGGAAGCCTATAGTGATGGCAACAGAGAATTGATAGATGCGGTTTTAATAAAAACAGAGCGAATAGCTGATGGGTTTTACTGGACAGGGTATGATTGGGAAGGAACAGAAGCGTGGGTTTCGGCGGAGCCGGAAGATTATTATGATATTGGGCTTATTTACTGGGTTCTGCGACCTGATATGTTTGAAGACGGATGGTATACCGCTGTAGCAAAGGCGCGGGACGGAGAATACTGGTCAACTGTATATTCCACGGTTACATTTGCTTACGACACAACCCCGCCGCAATCGCATATTGTTTTCCCCGAACAGGATGGGCAGTATGATGTCGGGATCAGTTCAATACACGGTACGGCTTTTGATGAAGTATCGGGAGTAGATTGGGTTGAGGTCATAATAAAAAATATTGACGAAAATTTATACTGGTGTGGTAGCTCGTTAGAGTGGGTAGACGAAACATATATTACATATAATCTGGCGGAAGGAACCACAAACTGGGTATATGATACTTCGTCGGTTATGTGGTCTACAGCAACCTATACGGTTTGGTCGCGCGCCAGGGATAAAGCAGGACTTTCTGAAATCGAAGACACACAGTACAACAGGGTTACTTTCAATATCGGTCCTGTTCCACCTACTTTTGATTTTCTTGTTGAGGTAGGGGCTGGGGAGCAAGAACACGGGACGAGTCATCTAAGGCGGTTCAATTTTATAGTGGAAGAACCCGAGGATATGTATATTGACCTTGATGACGGCTTGGGTTTAAGGCATTTATCTGGCGATACAAGCGGGACGTCTTCTATAGATGTTACCGGTTTAGTCACACTTCAGTATGAAGATTCGGCAGAGCCTACCACTCATACAATAAGGCTCAGGGGCTCCGCTAATATGATTAGTTTTGGCGGGCCTCCGGATGCGGATACATCACGCGAGTCGCTGCTGGATATACTTACTCCCGTATACCCGGGTGTGACCGGTATTACAAGCGCCAGGTATATGTTCAGACAGGTTGGGGTTTCATCTTTTTCTGCTGAAGATTTCTTTGACGCGGCTTCCGCGAATGTCACGGATATGTCGGGAATGTTTTTAGAGGCAGGAGAATTTAACCAGGATATAAGTAGCTGGACAGTTTCAAATGTTACGGATATGTCCCGTATGTTTGAGTTTGCGCAATCCTTTGACCGGGATATCGGCGGGTGGGATGTTTCAAATGTTGAAAACATGGGCTGGATGTTTAATGGCGCGAATAAGTTTAATCAGGATATCGGCGGATGGGATGTCTCAAATGTTGGGAATATGGGCTGGATGTTTCATAGCGCGCATAATTTCAACCGGGATATCGGCGGGTGGGATGTCTCAAATGTTGGGAATATGGGCTGGATGTTTAATGGCGCGAATAAGTTTAATCAGGATATCGGCGGGTGGGATGTCTCAAGAGTTTTTAATATGGCCAATATGTTCCGGAGTGCCGGTAGTTTTGACCAGGATATAAGCGGATGGGACGTATCAAATGTAAGTAACTTTATGGGGTTCCTTGCTGGAACGGATGGCCTCTCCAGGGAAAATTATAACTGGCTCCTTATCAAATGGGGGCGACTGGAGCTTCAGAATGATGTGCAGTTTCACGCCGGGTGGTCAAGGTTAAGTGAAGGGCTGCCGTATGAGAGAAAACACCAGATAATGAGTAAGTTCGGATGGGATATTACAGACGGCGGCACGGACGGTTCGTTCTTCCCTTATACAGAGTTGACCCTGAGAGTTGCCGATCAGGACGGAGACCCGGTTGAAGGCGCGCAGGTGGCGGTTATGAACGTTGAACTTTCAGATGAGATCAACCCGGACCACTCGCTTATTTTTAATACCGGGCCGGAAAGCAAACACCTGGTATACATAGGGCGTAACCGGAGTTACAGGATACTAGCCTCCGCGCAGAATTACTTGCCGACGTTTGCCCGGCAGTTTGAGTCTGACGAGAGTTTAAGAAGCACGTTTTACGGGGCTAAGAATATAGATATATCCCTCACAGAGAGCGCGCAGGAGCTCGGAAAGATCGTTGCTGAGCTGATCGTTCCGGAGGATGAGCTTCCCGCGTTAATTACGGGGCAGTTAATGATTTCCGGAACCCCGGCAGATGAGCCGGAGATAGGGTACGCGGTCCTTGAGAGCACGGCAGGAGAGATAACCTTTTACAACGTGCCCTTGACAGCAGGGGCGGAGTACGCTCTTACTCTCTTTGCGCCGGGAATGTACCTTCTTATCGAACCGGATGAGGTTTACCAGGCCTCGGATTTCGTAGGGAATATTCTTGATGCCGGGGTCTTTGATTTTACATCTGAAGATGCCTCTGTCCCGGGAAGGTACGAGGGTGAAGAGGATGATGTGATGGTCTGGGGGATTATAAGGAGCACATCCGGTGAGAGGCTCTCTAATGTTCATATTTACGCCACTTCTGAAACCGCGGACGGATCTTTGGAGGAATACGATCTCAGGAGCAGATTGGACGGCACATACCGGCTGCGGAACCCCAATCTCTCCAGTGATATTCTCAGTTCCACCTTCACCTTTGAAGTGAGAAAACTCGGGTACGTGGGTGTAAGAGATTCCGTTCATATCCCCGCAGCGCAGCTTTTAAGCGGCTACAGGAAGGATTTTCACCTTGAGGAGGCACACGGTTTCATAGAAGGGACCGTCCGCCTGGGCGGGTCCCCTGTCCCTGACGGAGAAGTTTACGTGGACGGGGACTGGGGAAGGTGGTATGTCGGGGGTTCTACCGAACCGTCAAATTATGTGGAAAATTATCCCCTCAGCGGGGGTAATACGCGGATTAATACTGACGGCAGTTTCAGGATAAGCGGCTTAGCACCCGGAAACTATAGACTCGGAGCAGCCACGTGGTTTTCGGACGGAAGTTATATTTACAATTACGGACCCAACCGTGTTCCTGATAAGGATTATTACAGCAGCGAATCGGAATACTTTGAGTATCACAGGTACGACGGGGACGACAGGCGGGTTACAGTATACAAGAGTTCCTTTACGGTCTACTCCGCCAGCGCCGCTGTTATTTCCACCGGAACTGTAGATATAAATATCCCCCCGAGGATTCCCGGGGCTCCGGCCACTGTAACGGGGAACCTGGTTCTGGACGAGGGGTATGAGATAACCCCGGAGAGCCCTGTAAGTATTCTGCTGAAGGAACGGCGCTATGACGACCGGATCATATCTACAGAAACAGTTACCCTGAATAAGGTAACCGGAGATGCCGAAGAGTTTTATTATGTTCAGGTTGAACACTGGATTGAGTACATAGGGGATATAATTTCAATAAAAGACCCCTCGGATATGAGCGATTTTAAAGTTGAAGGTATTTATATAGGGTACGACGAAAACGGAAACCAGAGAATATGCTGGGGCGCTGATATTACGGGTCTTGAGGGAGTGGAGGAACTCAGAGTCGTATACGAGGGGCGGTATAACCCCTCCACCGCTCTCGGGTCGGTTACAGGAAGCGGCCGGATCCCTTACAGCATAGTAGTTGATGACGGAAAGATATACGAACTGGAAATAGTTTCCAGGAACTTCGCGGTCAAGTGGACTCCGGGGCTTGGGGAGGCTTTGGACAGGATAGATTTCCGTGACGAAGGTACAACTGCAAAGACTCTTCCGGATATTGAACTTATCCCCGGGGGCCAGATTTCCGGGCAGGTTCTTACTCCTGAGGGCTCTGTTTTAAGGCCTGTCAAAAGGGAGTTCGGGGTTCCCGGAACTACATACTGGTACCTTCTTGAGCCCAATGTGAAGATAAGGGCCAGGGGAGTGGGCTCCGACTCGTACGGTTCCGCCGGGCTCCGTGAAGACGGGACATTTTTTATAGGCGGCCTTATGCCGGGGTTATGCGATATCAGAACGGAATCGGGTTTCTACATAGAAGTTGATTATGAAAAATGGGATGAAGTTTACGGGAATGAGGCCGAAGAACGTATTGAAGAATTCAAAAGGAACCTGAAACGAAGACTGGGGTGGGCCGAGGCGAGGCGTCAGGTTAATGTAAGGGCTTCCGAAGAACCCCTGGAGATAACACTGAGACTTCGTGACGGGGTCCTCGTGAGACCTTCTAGTGAAATACTCGTGAACCTGAGCGCGGCTGAAGAGGATATCCTTGATTACTATTACTACTGGCTGGATGGCAGCGATGGTGACAGGTATGATGAAAGAGGCGGGATCGGGATACTTGGAATGGAAAGCGGGGTTCAGCTTACGGCAGAGCGGATGAGAGAGCTTCTTTTCAATACGGAACTTATGGATGTGGGTTTCGGTTACGATCCGTTTATTGAAGGCGGATGGTGGAGCGATATGAGAGTAGCACCGGGAGATTACGACCTGTACCTTGGGGCTTATATTGAGCCGTACTTTGAAGTCGGACAGACGGATATGAGTATGATATTTCATTCCCGGAGCAGGGGCGTCAATATAGACCCCGGGCGCGTTATAGAAGGCGATGACGGGCTGCCTCTTCAGGAAATTCATATTCCGGATGCCGTATTCGGAAACGCCGGGCTTTCCGGTTCCATAACAGGAAGCGGCCTTATATCGGAAGAAGACCTGGAGGTCATAAGGGCAAGCTTTGAGCAGGTACAGAACCTGGTTCCCGTTGTTATGCTCTACGATTCTTCCGGGCGGCTTGCGGGAGTGGCTCTGAATATGCCCGCTGTTGATGAAGAGTGGATGATAGAACTGGCAGAGTATATCAATGAAGGGGACCTGGAGACAGTAAACAGTATGATTGCCGGTGAAGGTTCCGGATATGCTTTCCGGTTTCTCAGGGATGGTGAATACACGGCAGTATTCCACAGCCCGAATTACCCGCGGGTGGTAAGGAACGTTACCCTAAGGGCGGGCGATACGGTTAATATTGACATCAATTTTGATATAGATTCAGGGGCCGCCGAGGCCGAAAGGGGCTCAATATACGCGCTCTTTCAAAGTACCGGAGGGGCTTCTGTATCAGGGGCTTCAGTAAATGTGCGGGGCCCTGATTTTAACCGGGATTACGTTTCCAGTTCGGCGGGGGAGGTGCGGATCCCCAACCTGAGAAGGGGGGTATATTACCTCACTGTATCGGCTTCGGGTTACGAGCGGCGTGTAATACGCGTGGAAGTAAGGGAGATGGACGAGCACCGCAGGGAGGTGGTTCTAAGGGGCGCCCCCGAGGTTATGGCGGGGTTTGTATGGAGCCGGCCTCCCAGTTTCGGGAGCCGGGGTCTTCCTTATGAGGACGGTGCGTATATAGCGGCGTATAATATAACCGACAGGGGAGATCTGCCTGCTTTATACGAGACCGAGTCGGACAGCGAAGGGCAGTACCTGATTGACAGTCTTATAACGGGACACATATACAGGACCTGGCTCATTGTCCCGGGGTATGTCAGGTGGTCCGTTGATCACGAGGCGGGAGGTCTTGTCGCGGGGTATAATTTCTATCTCAGGAACCTGAACCCCGATTACCACCTCTCGTACAGGGTTGAGAGTTCTTCAGTTGTATTTAGTGTCCGGGCCAACAAGGATATGCCTTCCGCGCCTGAGATATCCTACAGGAAACCCGGCGGCCCCGAGCATTACATACTGAATATAACCACGGTCGCCGCATCCCGGAGGTGGCGTTTTTCAATACCCTTCGGTCCGAACCTTGAGGAAGGGGAGAACTACGCGCTTACCGTAAAGGGCGTTGACGGCGAGGGCAGGGAGGCGGATAACAGATTCAATTTCAGTACAAGGGTTTTGGATACATCTATAGTAAGGCTGCAGGAGTTTGTGGCTACAGGAGGAGAGGTTACTCTTGACGAGGAAAGCGAGGACGAATCCAGTATAACCGTACCCCCTGGTGCCATAGAGGCCGCAACGGGAGGTTCGGGGCAGGCCCTGGTATCGGCCTTCACCTCGGATGGTTCAGAAGAAAAACTCCGGGCAAGTTCAATAGGCGGGCTGGCCTCCCTTTTATTTTCCAGGCAGGGAATTACAGGGGAGATCGGAGGTGTTATAAGCGATATTTACACCGCGGAGATTGATGACCCCGAGGGAGAGGTGGATATTCAGGGGAACCTTAGGCTTAACCTCCGGTACAG
>SLGR01000190.1 GCA_007136585.1 Candidatus Sumerlaeota bacterium
AAGAGAATGTTTTTTATACCCTCGAGTCTGAGAGTTTCAAAGAACTGGGTGGTGACTATGGGGTTTGAAAACTGTCTCTTTCTCTTCCCGGAAAAAGAGTGGGAATCCATAACTGAGAAGATAAAGGCCTCCCCTCTTACAAAAAAAGATACACGTAATTTTTTCAGACTTTTTCTCTCCCAGGCCCGCGCCCTTCAGCTTGACGGGCAGGGGCGTATACTCATACCCGAGTCTCTCGGAGCTCATTCCGGGCTTAAAAAATCATGCGTATTTGTAGGTATGCTCAACCGTGTGGAGATCTGGGAACCCGGCAGGTGGAGAGAGTTTCTTCAGACGAGAGAGGGGAGTTTTACCGATATGGCGGAGAATATCACCGGGATAGATTTTTAGGCTACAGCCTGGATGCCGGTTTATCATAAACCCGTCATGGAAGCTGAGGTTCTCGGAGTCCTGGAACCCTCTCCCGGAAAGGTGATAATAGACGGCACCGTAGGAGAAGGGGGGCACAGCCGGCTTATAGGCCCACGGATAAAACCCGGCGGGCTTCTGATAGGTATAGACAGGGACCGTTTGGTTCTTGAGGAGGCTCGGCGCCGGATTGAGGAGACAGGCTCGGATTTCAGGCTTTATCACGGGAGCTATTCCCGCATGCGCGGGTTTCTCAGTGAATCCGGTAAGGAGAAAGCCGACGGAGTTCTGCTGGACCTGGGGTTTTCAATGAGGCATATCAGGGCCTCGGGCCGGGGGTTCAGTTTTATGAAAGACGAGGTTCTGGATATGAGATACGACACTTCATCCGGGGTTCCCGCTTACAGGTGGCTCAGTGAGGCGGAAGAGAGAGATATCCGGGATGTTATACGTAAGTACGGCCAGGATAAGAGAGCTTCCCGGATAGCAAAAGAGATAAAAAAAGAGGCGGATAAAGGGCCCGTTATGACCAGCCGGCGTCTTGCGGCCGCCGTCTCCAGGGCTGTAAAATCCCGCACCCGCAGGAACCCCGCCACCCGGACGTTCCAGGCATTGAGAATACATGTTAACAGGGAGCTGGATGAGCTTGAAACGGGGCTTAGGGAGGCCCTTTTATCCCTGGAAAAAGGAGGAGTTCTGGCTGTTATAACCTATCACTCGCTGGAAGACAGGGCAGTCAAGAGATTTATGGCCGGTTATACGGGCAGGTGCCGGTGCCCTTCCGGAATCCCTGAATGCAGATGTTCGGCTTCCGATAAGGTTCCGCTGGTATCTTTTCCGGGGGTTTCGGGAAGCGCTCCAGATGCCGGAGAGATTAGCGAAAACCCCAGCGCCCGCAGCGCCCGGCTGCGCGTATGCCGGATTGAGACTCCCTGGGTTGCAGGGTAAGGAGAGAGATGAAGCGTAGTTACTGTAAAAGAAAGACGGCGTTATGAGGGTAAGAGGGATAGCCCTGCTTCTTTGCGGTGTTTTCATTGTTCTGGGGTTTCTTACATGGCAGCAGATCACGGTTTTCAGGCTGGGTTACAGGATAAGCGAACTCAGCCAGGAGATGGTCGTGGCAGAGATACACAACCAGGAGCTTATGGAAGAGGCTAGGGATAAACTTACGTTAACCGTTATCTGCCGCCGGTCACGGGCCGAGCTTCGTATGAAGGTCCCGGGAACCTCTGAGAAAGATCTGATAAAAGTTGAAGGGGTATCTTCACCCGGCAGAGAGGGCAGGATTGATCGGGTTGTGGCATACTTCCGGGAGCTTTTCAGCCCTTCCCAGGCGCAGGCCAGATAAGGATCCCGCCCCCTGCTGAAAGAGTATATGCCATGAATCTGATTCCGCAGAGAAGAATAAAAATTTTTGAAACCCGAGAACTCGTCTCGAATGCGCCTTACGCCGGGCCGCGCGGTTTTGAGAGGTGTAAAGGAGCCCTTATACCGGAAGAAACGCTGAAAAGAGTGGGCTCGCCGGTTACTGGGGCGATTAAGCAGTGAAGTTCAAGTTCCGGCTGATTATTGTCTGCGCGGCACTGCTTCTTAGCTACGCGGGCCTGGGGTACAGGCTCTTCAGGATCCAGGTCACCGGATACAGCAGGTTCAGTTCCCTGGCCCGCAGGAGTTACTATGTTCTTTCGGAGAAGACCTCTCCGCGCCGCGGGAACATATACGACAGAAACGGGGAGGTGCTGGCCGTAAACAGGCATACCTACTCCGTAGGATACAACTCTTCCCGCGGAAACCCCTGTCCGCAGACGGTCTCGGCGGTTGCTTCGGCTCTTAACCTTAATCCGATTGAGCTCCGGAACCGTATGAACTCGGGAAGGTTTGTCTGGCTCGCCAGGCATACGGAACCTTCTGCTGCCGGAGAACTCAAACAAATAGAAGACATGGGACTTCTTCTTACAAAGGAGAATCACCGTCTCTACCCGCTCTCCCCGGTAGCTTCTCATCTGATAGGGTGTGTGGGAACGGATAACCAGGGTCTTTCAGGGGTGGAGTTCAACTTTGATCACCAGCTTAGGGGAATCCAGGGTCGCCGCCGGCTTGTAAGGGATGCGCGCGGTCGGCTTATTTATTCGGCCCAGGATATTTCTGACGAGGCCGCGTCGGTTGACGATATTTACCTTACAATAGACTCCCGGCTTCAGTATATAGCCGAAAGGGAGCTGAAAAAAGGGTTTGAAAGGTACTCCCCGGAGTGGGCTATGGCACTGATACAGAAACCCGATACAGGAGAGATACTGGCTATGGCTTTCTATCCGGGTTTTGATAACAACGCTCCGGTTCTTTCTTCGGAAGTTCTTAATAATAAGGCTGTCTCAAATATTTTTGAACCCGGGTCTACCTTCAAGATCGTAACCGCCGCAGCGGCCCTTGAGGAGAATATGCTCAGGCCTCATGAAACGATTTACTGCGAAGAAGGTGAGTATGAAGTGGGAGGGTTTCCCATAAGGGATTTTGAACCTCACGGAGATCTTACTTTTACGGATATTATGGTGCATTCCTCAAATATCGGGATGGCAAAACTGGGGGAGAAGCTGGGAAGAAACCTTATGTACAAGTACTCAAGGGATTTCGGGTTCGGAAACTTTACCGGGATAAGGCTTCCCGGGGAGACCCGGGGGATACTAAGGAAACCCGACAGCTGGAGCGGTACCAGTCTCTCCCGGATATCTTTCGGACAGGAGATAGGCGTGACAGGGGTCCAGCTTGTAGGGGCCTTCTCCGCGATAGCAAACGGAGGGGTGCTCTATGAGCCCCGTATAATCAGCCGGATACTATCCGGGGATTCAGAGAGGGTTTTTGAGCCTCTAATGATAAGGAGGGTCGTCAGCCGGGAGACCGCCCGGGAGGTTGCCCGTATGATGAAGAAATCCGTGGAGCGGGGTTCGGGTTTTAAAGCTCAGATCCCGGGGTACGGGGTATCCGGGAAGACCGGAACAGCCCAGAAATATAACCCCCGGACTTTCAGTTACAAGCGGGGAAAGTATGTGGCTCTTTTCGGAGGTTCGGTTCCGGCCGATGACCCGGAACTTACGATACTTGTGGTCTTTGACGAGCCCGATGAATCTCTTTACTGGGGGGGGTACGTGGCTGCTCCGGTTTTCAGAGAGATAGCCGAAGCCGCGCTAAGCTGCCTCGGGATACCGCCCCGAAGGGATACGGCAAGCTCAAAATGAAACTGGGTGACCTTGTCTCAATTGTCCCGCCCGTGAAATGCACGGCGGACCATGCCCTGGATATCAGAGGTGTAACCTCTTTTTCAGGGGAAGTTAAAGAGGGGTTTGTTTTTTTTGCGCTTCCCGGGCGCAATAATCACGGTATAAAATTTACCGGGGAAGCCCTTGAAAAGGGAGCAGCGGTTGTAGTCTCAGACCGAGACTGCCCTGAAGCCGACCTGGTTTACACTGACCCTTTTGCCGCGATGTCGGCGTTCTCGGCCGCTCTCAGCGCCTGGCCTGCCCTGAGTATGAATTTAACCGGTATAACCGGGACAAACGGCAAGACAACCGTATCCCGGATCGTATACGCTATCCTTTGCTCCATTGGGCCGGCGGGGATAGTCGGGACTCAGGGGTTCAGGTACAACGGGTCTTCCGGGAGGTTTTCCATGACTACGCCTCAGGCCTGGGAACTCCAGCCTCTACTGAGGAGAATGCTGGACTCCGGGGTCAGTAACGCGGTTATGGAGGTCTCTTCTCACGCCCTGGAACTCAAGAGAGTTGCGGATCTGTGGTTCGAGGGGGTCATTTTCACGAACCTTACCAGGGACCATCTTGATTTTCACGGAAGTTTAGAGAACTATTACCGCTCCAAACTCAGGATATTTGACCTTCTAAGGGACGAGGCACTCTCCCGTGTTGTGATAAACACGGATGACGATTACGGCAGGAGAATGATAAGGGATAAAAAACTTGATGCGGTCAGTTACGGGCTAGGACCGGAGGCGGATTTCCGGGCTTCGGTAAAGAAATTAGGGATAAAGGGAAGCAGTTTCAAGCTGGTGACGCCTTACGGGAGCAGGGATATGAATGTCAGGCTTGTAGGCCGGTTCAATATATACAACTGCCTGGCGGCGCTGGCCTGGGCGATAAGAAAGGAGAATCAGATGGAAAGTATATGCAGGGTTGTTGAGGAGGTTTCACCGGTACCCGGGAGACTGGAGCTGGTCAGCAGGGAAGGGGAGGATAACAGGGTAGTGGTGATAGATTACGCCCATACCCCGGACGCACTTGAGAACGTCCTTCTCACCCTGAAAGAGGCTGCTCCCAGGAGACTTATATGTGTATTCGGGTGCGGGGGCGACAGGGACCGGACAAAGCGTCCTGTTATGGGAAAGATAGCCGGTCTTATCGCTGATACGGTTTACCTTACATCCGATAATCCCAGAAGCGAGGACCCCGTGGGGATACTCCTGGATATTGAGCTTGGTCTGCGTCAGACCTCTACCCCCTACCTGGTCATATCGGACAGGGAGGAGGCGATAATGGCCGCGCTCAGAGACGCCCGGCCTGGTGACTGTGTCCTGATAGCCGGGAAAGGCGACGAAGAGTACCAGATAGTGGGGGATGAAAAAATACCTTTTTCCGACCGCCGTGTTGCGCGGAAGTATCTCTGACGGGATGTTTGCGGGCAGAGAAACACAGGGAAAGGGAATAATAAAAAAGGGTTTCCGCGCGTTCTGCCGGAGGTTCTGCCCCTGATGAGGAGGGTTTCACTGGAAAAGATAGCCGCCTGGACCGGGGGGCGCCTGAGGGGTGACGGGAAAAAAACAGTCACAGAAGCGGTAATAGATTCCAGGAAAGCCTCCCCCGATTCGCTTTTTTTCTGCCTTAAGGGAAAAAATACCGACGGTCATCTATTTGCCGGGGAGGCCCGCAGAAAAGGGAGCGCGGTTATAGGGGAGACTCCGGAGTGTGATATAGAGGTATACTCTTCCACGGAGGCCCTTGCCGATACCGCTTCCGGGTACAGGAAAGAGCTTAAGGGCGCCGTGGCCGGGGTGACCGGCTCCTGCGGCAAGACCACCACGGTACGAATGGCCGAAACCGCGATGAAGGGCAGTTTTCCCGTGACGGCCTCCCCGGAAAGCTATAATAACCATATAGGGCTTCCTCTTGCCCTCCTTGGGGCCGGGGTAGAGGACCGGGCGGTTATCCTTGAGATGGGTGCAAACCACAGGGGGGAGATATCCCGTCTCTCAGAGATCGCCGCTCCCGATGCCGGAGTGATAACTTTTATAGGGGACGCTCATATAGGGTGTTTCGGTAGCCGGGGGGATATCCTTGATGCGAAGTTCGAACTTGCTGATTCCCTTAACCCCGGGGGGCTGCTCATTTATAATTATGACCAGGAGGAGGTGCGGGAGAGGGTTTCCGGGTACAGGAAGCTCCGGGTCACGGGTTTCGGATTTTCACCCGGCGCTGAGCTCAGATGCGCGGAGCTGAAGCAGTGGGAAGGGGGGTCTTCCTTCAGCCTTAACGGAGAAAACTTCAGGATAAACGCCCCGGGAGTTCATAATGTTTACAACTCTCTTGGCGCCGCGGCCCTGGCTCTTGAGTACGGTATCACCCCGGCGGAAATCTCCGAAAGGCTTGAGAGTTTTAAACTTCCCAGTCACCGGATGCAGTATATCCGCGCCGGCGGAGTTTCCATTATAGACGATTCGTATAACGCGAGTCCTTCTTCGGTAAGGGCCCTTTTCGGAGAGCTGTTGAAAATATACCCTCAAAAGGATATAATCGCCGTAATCGGGCAGCTGAACGAGCTGGGTCGTTTTTCAGAGCAAATGCACAGGGAAACCGGAGAGTTCCTGGCAGGGCTCGGGAATGTTAAATATATACTGGCCGGCGGGAGTTTCGCCGAACCTCTCCTTGAGGCGGCCGCCTCCCGGGGTATGCCCCGGGAAAACCTGGTGAGATTCAAAGACCCCGGCGAGGCCTCTGAACTCATAAAAAAGTTCTCCGGTCCCGGAAGGATCGCCGTTCTGAAAGGCTCGCGCCTGGAAAAACTTGAAGATATAATCGGAAACCTTAAATAATGCTTTATCATATTCTGTACCCCCTTAAAGAAATATTTTTCCCTTTTAACGTTCTCAGGTACATAACCTTCAGGGCCGGGGCTTCTCTTATGACCTCGCTGGTGATAAGTTTTATCCTGGCCCCCCGCATAATAATGAAACTTAAAGGATCCGAGAAACTCCAGATGATAAGGGAGGATGGGCCAAGAACACATTTCAGCAAGGCCGGGACCCCCACTATGGGAGGACTTATAATAATCCTTTCACTTCTGGTATCGGTTCTTCTCTGGGCCCGGCTGGATAACCCCTATGTGCTGATCCTGATATTCTCCGTTCTATGGCTCGGAGGGCTGGGGTTTGCTGACGATTATATAAAGACTGTTAAAAAAGATACCAGGGGGGTCAGTCCGGGAGTGAAAATTATCTGCCAGACGGCCCTGGGTGTTGCAGTAGCTGCGTACCTTTACTATAACCCGCCCTACCCCGCGGCTCCTAACTCCATAGCGCTGCCTTTTTTCAAGGATACCTTCATAAGGCTGGGGGCGGCATATATTATTTTTGTCATATTCACGGTTGTCTCGACATCAAACGCGGTAAATATTACTGACGGGCTGGACGGGCTGGCGGTGGGGGGAGTGATCTTCGCGGCGCTTACATACGCGGTGCTCGCCTATATAGCCGGTCATATAAACTTCAGCGAGTACCTTTTTCTGCCGTATGTGCCCGATTCAGGAGAGATAAGCGTATTTCTTACCGCCCTTGTAGGGGCGGGTCTCGGGTTCCTGTGGTTCAATATATTTCCCGCCCGGGTTTTTATGGGAGACACGGGTTCCCTTTTTATGGGGGGAGTCATAGGGATAAGCGCGCTTTTCATAAAACAGGAACTTCTCCTTATAATTGTAGGCGGGGTTTTCCTGATGGAGATAATCTCTGTATTTATTCAGGTGACGGTATACAGGTGGAAAGGAAAGAGGGTCTTCAGGATGGCCCCCCTGCATCACCACTTCGAACTGAAGGGGTGGTCCGAGCCCCAGGTGGTCATAAGGTTCTGGATAATCTCCATAATACTTTCTCTGCTGGCCCTGGCTACCCTGAGGCTGCGGTGAAGGACCTTAAGGGTAAAAAGGTCCTGGTTCTGGGGGCGGCCCGGAGCGGACGCGCGGCGGCCGGGTTCCTGCTGAAAAAAGGGGCTGAAGTCACTGTGTATGACCGTGAGGCTGAATCCTTTCGCGGCGGGTTTCCCGGGGAAGCCGTTATGCTTTCCGGAACCGCTCCGGAAGATGTGCAAACAGAAGGGTTTGATATGGCGGTGGCCAGCCCCGGGTTTCCGCCATCCAATCCGCTTTTCGGGAAACTCGCGGCTCTTGATATCCCGGTTATAAGCGAACTTGAGCTGGGGCTCAGGTTTCTTGGTAAAGGAGTAAGGATCGCAGCGGTTACCGGCACAAACGGGAAAACCACCACCGCCCTGATGCTGGGGCACCTTACAGGCGGAACGGTAGCAGGAAACATAGGGAAACCCCTTACCCGGATGATTGATGAGGTTCCGGATACAGGTATACTTGTTCTGGAGGTATCCAGTTTCCAGATCCCGCTCTCTCCGTCTCTCAGCCCCGATGCCGGCATACTGCTTAACCTTTTCCCTGAACATACCGAGTGGCACGGTTCTTTCAAGGAGTATTGGAAGGCAAAACGGAAGATGTTTGAAAGGATGAGCCCCGGAAGCACAGGCATATTTAACGCGGATATGGAGAAAGTAGGGGATTTTGTCAGCGGGCTTGAATGCGGGAAGGTATTTTTCTCATCGGAAAGAAGAGTTCCCGGCGGGGTTTATGCTGACGGTAATGACATAGTAGTGGATATATCCGGAAGGGAGAGGAGATTTAAAAGACCTGATCCCCGGAATATCCCGGGGACGCATAATACTGAAAACCTTATGGGCGCGCTTGCGGCCTGCGCGGCTCTGGGTGTGGAGGAAATACCCGGGATGGACGGGTTCAGACTCCCGCCGCACAGGCTTGAGCGTTTCAGAGAGGGTTCCCTGGAGTTCATAAACGATTCCAAGGCCACGAACCCGGAGTCGGTCCGCAGGGCCCTGGAGAGCGTGGATGCTCCTTTCATACTCCTGATGGGCGGAAAGAGCAAGAAAGTAAGCCTGGGAAAGGTTCCGGAACTTGCCTCCGGAAGGGCTTATGCGGTAATACTTTTCGGGGAGAGCCGCGGAGAACTGGAGCAGTTTTTTCCGGAAAACCTGCGCGTTTTCAAGGCTCCCGGACTGAGGGAGGCCGTAAGGCTGGCCGTAGAGACGGCTCCCCGGGGGTGCAGTATACTTCTTTCACCCGGAGGAGCGAGTTTCGACGAGTTTGAGGATTACACTCATAGGGGCGAAAAATTCAGAGAATGGGCAAAAGAGTTTACAGGAAAAAAAGAAGAAAAGGCCGTATAGACGGGGTCCTGCTCGGCGTAACCGCTATCCTGATCATTATCGGGATAATAATGGTTTTCAGCTCTTCCGCCATAGTGGCGGAGGAGAGGTACAGGAATATGTATTTCTTTGTCTTCAGGCAGGTTATCTGGGCGGTAATGGGGGCGGCGGCCCTTGGGGCCGGGTTATTGGCTGAACCCAGGAAGATCTCGGCTCTTTCAAGGCCGGCGATCTTTATTTCCCTTCTTCTGCTTATAGCGGTTCTTATACCGTTCATAGGTCATACTGTGGGAGGGGCCAGGAGATGGATACGCATGGGTCCCGTGGGGTTCCAGCCGGCGGAGTTTTCCAAGATAGCTGTGGTTCTTTACATGGCTTCTGTGCTTGACAGGAAATTTACCAAGGTGGGGAGTTTCTCTCGCGATATAGTTCCTCCACTCCTGATTGTTCTCATAACGGCCGCCCTTATATACAAACAGCCGGATTTCGGGACAGCCGCGCTTATCCTTGTAATCGCAGGAATTATGCTTTTTCTGGGGGGCGCGCGGATCAAGCACCTGGCTATAAGCGGCGGGATCTTTATCCTGGCTGCGGCTTACGCCCTTTTATCGTACGGGTACCGCCGAGATAGGCTACTGACGTTTCTCAGACCCTTTGAGAGTATGTACGGTTCCGGGTTTCAGCTTTCTCAGAGTCTTACCGCGCTGGGGGCCGGTGGGATTTCCGGGGTCGGGCTGGGGGCCGGGTACCATAAGCTCTTCTTTCTTCCCGAGGTCCATACTGATTTTGTCTTTTCGGTCCTGGGGCAGGAGACAGGATTCATAGGCGCTATCCTGGTTGTATTTCTTTTTATAGTATTTACTCTGAGGGGTATGCGTATAGCCCTGCGCCACAGCGATTATCTTTCCAGGATTACAGCCGCGGGGCTGACTCTTCTCATATCCCTCCAGGCGGTAATCAATATAGGGGTTGTTACGGGGACCCTTCCAACCAAGGGGCTCTCCCTTCCTTTTATAAGTTTCGGGGGTTCGTCGCTTTTTTTCAATATGTTCGCGGTTGGGGTGCTCCTTAACCTCTCAAGGGGCGTAAAGGACCGCGCGGGATGAGCGGGAAAGCGCTTCTCGTGGCCGGGGGTACCGGAGGACATATATACCCCGCGGTGGCCCTGGCCCGTGAACTTTCCGGGAGACTGGGACCCGGAGGGGTGGTCTTCGCGGTAGATAAAAGGCCTTTGGCCTCAAAAGTGATAAGCCGGCTGGGTTACAGGATATACACGGTCACTTCGGCCCCGCTTCCCCGGCGAGCGGTATGGCACATATGTTTTTTTACCGTAAGAATGCTGAAAGGTTTAATAGAGTCGCTTTTTCTTTTATACAGGGTCAGACCCGAGGTTGTTGTTGCTTTCGGCGCATATACCTCGGTCCCCGTTGTCGCGGCCTCATATATAATGAGGATCCCGGTAATTCTTCACGAACAGAACGGATTTCCCGGGATGGCAAACAGGTTTCTCTCGGGATTCGCTTCAAGGATAGCCCTTTCCTTTGACTCTACATTAAAATATTTCCCTGATTATAAAACTGTTGTGACCGGAAACCCTGTGAGAGAGGAGCTTTTTAAAGCGGAGAGAAAAGAGGCCTTAAGGCACTTCGGTCTCAGCCCGGGAAAGATAACGGTCCTTGTTTTCGGCGGGTCCCTGGGGTCGCTGGAGATAAATATGAATATGATAGGGGTTCTGCCGTATATGGAAGATTACAGGGAGAGGGTGCAGTTTATACACGTATGCGGAAGAAAAAGTTACGGTAAAGTTTCATCGGGGTACTCCGGGGCCGGGTTCAGGGCCAGGGTATTTGGATATCTTGACCGTATGGACCTGGGTTATGCGGCGGCTGATATAGTTGTAGCCCGGGCCGGTGCTACAACCATATCCGAGCTGGCGGCCCTGGGGAAACCCTCCATACTGGTCCCTTTTCCGGGGGCGACTTCGCATCACCAGCTTCTTAACGCCAAACCCCTCAGCGCTGCCGGGGGAGCCGTATGTTTTCCGGAGGGGTTTTTCAGCGGGGAGGCCCTTGCCGTAAGGCTCATCCCGCTTATAAATGACCGGGAGAAATTAAAGAGAATGAAAGAGAAACTTGAGCCGATGGGTGAGAGGTTCAGGTCCGCCGCCTCCCGACTCTCGGACCTGGTTATGGAGTATATTCCTTCCGGGGGGTAGATGGGCGTGTTTGAGAAAATAAACCGGATACATTTTGTAGGTATAGGCGGGAGCGGGATGTCCGGAATAGCCGAAGTACTGCTTAATACGGGGTATAGGGTGAGCGGTTCTGATATCTCTGAATCCGAAACCACCAGGCGCCTGGAGAAACTGGGGGCTGAGATATTCATAGGGCACGCCGCGGAAAATATCCGAGACCCTCACGTGGTTGTGACATCTTCGGCTGTTCCAGAAGATAACTGCGAGGTCCTCAGGGCCCGGTCCAGAAATATTACCGTTATCCCCAGGGCGGAGATGCTGGCGGAGCTTATGCGTCTTAAGTACTCGGTATGCGTTGCAGGGACCCACGGAAAGACCACGACCACCTCCATGGCGGGGCTCGTGCTCTCAAAGGCCGATTTGGATCCGACCGTTGTGATAGGGGGGCGTCTTAAGAACCTGGCCAGCGGCGTAAAACTCGGGAAGGGGCAGTACCTTGTTGCGGAAGCTGACGAGAGCGACGGGTCTTTCCTTCACTTTACCCCCACAATAGCGGTTGTAACCAATATTGATAATGACCATATGGAGTACTACGGAAGCATGCGGCGCCTCAGGGGGATATTCACCGAGTTCATAAACAAGGTCCCTTTTTACGGGTTCTCGGTCCTATGCGGGGATGACCGGAACCTGATGAGTATTATCCCGGATCTCGGCCGCCCGTACAGGACATACGGGTACGGCAGGGATAATTTTTACAGGGCCCTTGACTGTAAGATATCCCCGGAGGAATCCAGTTATACCGCGGTTTCCGGCGGAAAAGAAATGGGAAGGATAAGTATCCCGGTCTCGGGTAAACATAATATATTGAATTCTCTGGCCGCCTGCGCCGTGGGCCTCGAGATGGGTATAGGTTTTGATACGGTTGCCGAGGCCCTATCGGAGTACCAGGGCGTCGGGAGAAGGCTGGAGAAGGCCGGTGAGGCCTCCGGGATAGTTTTTTACGATGATTATGCCCATCACCCCACGGCCATACGCCTCTCGATTGAGAGTCTGAAGGAAATGTACCCGGGCAGGAGGCTGGTAGTGGCTTTCCAGCCGCACAGGTATTCAAGGACAAGAGACCTTTACGAGGATTTCGCAGAGAGCCTAACCGGGGCCGACCTGGTCATATTAACAGGTATATACCCGGCAAGCGAGAAACCCATAGAAGGGGTAACCTCCAGGCTTATAGCGGATGCTTTTACCTCTCCAGAAAAAGTAACGCTGGCCAGTTGCTCCGCCGCGCCCGGGATCCTTAAGGAAGTTCTTGAGGAAGGGGATATCTGTCTTACCTTGGGGGCCGGGGATATATGCCAGGTGCTTCCTGAGGTTATGGGAAGGAGTTGCGTGGATGAGAGTAATACCTGAGGCTGATCTTAGCCGCCTTTCGGGTTACGGGTGTCCTTCCCGCGCCGAAACGCTGGCGGAGGTCTTCTCCCGTGACGAGCTCATAGAGGCTCTCGGGAGATTCTCCGCTCAGGGCAGCCCCGTTCATATAGCAGGCGCAGGGTATAATACTCTCTACGGGCCTTCCGGGGTGAAAGGGGCGGTTATTACACTGAGAGGGGAGTTTGAGGAGGTAAAGACCGAACCCTCTTCGATCCGCGCCGGGGCGGGGGCCTCACTGGGGAAGATACTGAGGGTCTCCGCCCGGATGGGATATTCCGGGCTGGAGTTCCTTGCCGGAATACCCGGGACTGCAGCAGGGGCCCTGGTCTGTAACAGCGGCACGGCCGAAAAATGGATAGGCGGGGTTTTGAGGGAGGCGGAAGTCCTGAGAGAGGGAAGGTTTCTGCGCATTGCAGCAGGGGATATCCCCTTTTCATACCGGAGTTCAGGGTTTTATCCCGGGGATATCATTACGGAAGCGGTCTTTGAGACCGTTTCCGGAGACCCCGAAACCGTGAGCCGGAGGATATCCAGGCTTGCGGAGGAGAAGAGGAAAAAGCATCCAGCGGGGGGTAACTGCGGGTGCGTCTTCAGAAACCCCGAAAACGGAAAGGTTTCGGCCGGGATGCTGATACGCCGCTCGGGTCTGGCCGGGGTTTCCTCAGGGGGAGCCCGGGTATCCGAGAAGCACTGCAACTTTATAGTATGCCGTCCCGGGACACCCGCCTCAGATGTATGGAACCTAATAAAAAAAATAAGGGTTGCGGTGCTGGAGAGTACGGGGGTTGAACTTGAACTGGAGCTGAAACTGGCGGGAGAAGGGTTTGATTAAGAAAGTTGTCGTACTTACAGGGGGTGATTCGCCCGAGAGGCCGGTCTCTATCCGGTCCTCGGAAAGCGTTATGAAAGCCCTGGGCGAACTCGGCTTAACCGGGGTCAGGGTCCTTGCCGAGGGGGATTTTATTCCCCGCCTGAAGGAAGAATCCCCGGATGCGGTCTTTATAGCCATGCACGGGGGGAGAGGAGAGAACGGGTCCGTGCAGGGTATGCTTGAAGTTCTGGGTATCCCTTATACGGGGAGCGGCGTCCTCGCCTCCTCCCTGTGTATGGATAAATCAGCCAGCAAAAAGGTCTTCTCTTTCCACGGACTTCCGGTTCCCGCATGGCAGGAGCCCCGAAGCTCTGCGGAACTTGAAATGGATCTTCCGGTGGTCATAAAACCTGTATGCGGAGGATCTACAATAGGAACTACCATAGTAAGGGAGCCTTCCGCCCTTGAGGAGGCCTTCCGGGCAGCCTCTGAGCAGGGAGGAAGGGTTATGGCAGAGGAGTATATCCCGGGGAGAGAGGTGACAGTCGGGATTTTGGAGGATAAGCCGCTCCCGGTCCTTGAGATAGAGCCAAACTCGGAGTTTTACGATTACAGCGCCAAATACTCTCGGGGCGGGTCCCGGCATTTCCCGCTGGAGGACGGAAAGCTCTGCAGGAAGCTGCAGGAGGTTGCCTTAGAGGCCTTCCGGGCGGCCCGGTGCTCGTCTTTCGGGCGGGTGGATTTTAGGGTTGACGGCGATAAGTTCTATATACTGGAGATAAATACCATACCCGGTATGACCTCTACCAGTCTTCTCCCCGAGGCGGCGGGTTATGCGGGGATAAGCTTCATCCGGATGGTTTCGGCGATACTTAACGGAGCCGGTTATGAAAAGTACTAGGAAAAAGCCGGGTGGAAAGCTGCGCCTCGGGCGCCGGCTGCTTCTGGTAACGGTTCTCCTTGTTCTTGGAAATTATCTTTGGAGGGCGGTTACGCGGCAGGATATACTTAACCTTGATCCGGAAAAAATAACTGTTACAGGAAACACCCTGGTCTCGGATAATTCCATAATATCAGCACTTGATCAGATTTACGGTGAAAATATTCTCAGGCTGGAACTGAGGGAGATAGAAGAAGAACTTGCCGACGGGTTTTCCCGTATAAGGAACGTAAGTATTAGAAGAGAGTTTCCCGACGGCCTTAATATCAAAGTCTCCGAAGTGGATCCCGCGGGATACCTTATAAAGGATTCGGTCAGGCATGTGGTTACCGGGTGCGGCAGGGTATTCCCGGGTACAGAGGGACCTGGGATAAAATTTATGACCGGGGAGAGCGATTCCATAATAGCATTGAGTGAAATACTCGAAGCCGTAAAAAGCGCTGCCCCCGGGTTTTACAGCTCTGTTACCGCTGTTGACATAAGCTACAGAAATGAAGTAATTATATATGCGGGCGGCCTTAACTACAGGTGGCACGCCCTGGAGGACCTGGAGAGAAGGGTAGTGGAAGGGAACCTGATGCTCTCTGAGAAAGCCAGGTCCAGGCACCTGGAAACCCGGGATGAAGCGAAAGTGATTGATATGAGATTTGTTGAATACAGTTCTGACGGCGCATCCGGCGCGGTGGTGGTAAGGTGAGAGAAAAGATAATCTGCGGTCTGGATGTCGGATCCAGCAAGGTATGCGCTGTAATCGCAGGCCATAACCCCTCGGAGCCGGAACTTAACATAATGGGAGCGGGGGAACAGGAGTGTCCCGGGCTCAGACACGGGGTTGTGGTTAATATTGACAATACCTGCCGGGCCGTAAGCGCTGCCGTTGAGAAGGCGGAGTCCGCCGCCCAGGTGAAGGTAAAGGATGTCCTTGTAAATGTCAACGGCCATCATATTGAGGGACATATGCAGCAGGGCGCAACCAAAATACCCCGTTCCGACAGGGAGATAACCGAAGATGATGTGGAAAGGGTTATTAACGCCGCCCGGGCTGTTCCGCTCTCAAGCGATAAACAGATAATACACGCCATTCCCCTGGATTACCGGGTTGACAGCCAGGGCGGGGTGGAGAACCCCGTGGGGATGGAGGGGAGCCACCTTGAGGTGGAGGTCCTTCTTATAACGGGAGATTCGGCTCCCATAAATAACCTTGACAAGTGCGTGACCCGCGCCGGGTTCGGTATAAAAAACCCTACCGCGACCATCCTGGCTCCTGCCCAGACAGTACTGGCCGGGGAAGAGAAGGAACTCGGGTGCGCCATAGTTGATATAGGGGCCCAGACCATAAATATCGCTATTTTCGTTGAAGGAAGAATCAGCTACATAGGACAGGTTGATATAGGTTCCGATTATATAACATATGACCTTGCCTACGGGCTGCGGACCTCCTTTTCAGAGGCTAAAAGGATCAAGGAGAACTGCGGCAGCGCCGTTGAGGACGAGGTTCTTGAGGGGGATGTCCAGTATGTGGGGGTGGACGGTCATACAAGCAGGACCGCTGAGACCCGGAGGATAAACAGGATAATAAGACCCCGGGTTGATGATATTATAGAGTTTATATCCAACGAGATCTCAAAGAGCGGATGCAAGCAGCTTATTCCGGGGGGGGTTATTCTTTCCGGCGGAGGTGCCCAACTCAGGGGAATGGACCGTGCCGTTGCTTCAAAGCTGGAAGGGTTCCAGGTCCGTACAGGGCGTCCGCGCGGACTCCGGGGAAAAGCCGAGTCCGTAAACGCCCCGAAATATGCCACGGCGGTTGGGCTCGTGGAGTATGCCGTAAATACCAATACCGGTTTCGCATTCCAGGATATGGCGGCTTCCGGACGCGGGGGGTTTTGGGAGAAGCTCAAGACCTGGATAGAGGAGATGTTTTAAAAGGAGGCAGGTTAAACAAATGGTTATTTCCATAGATGATCCCAGAGGAAGCGCCAATATAACCGTTATGGGCGTAGGGGGGGGAGGCGGAAACGCCGTAAACCGTATGATAGAGGCCGGGATAAAGGGAGTTGATTTTGTGGCGGCAAACACCGATGCCCAGGCGCTCCAGGATTCGGCCGCGGGGATACGTATACAACTTGGGGAAAATTTTACCAGGGGTCTGGGAGCCGGGGGAAATCCCTCAGTAGGGGAAAAGGCCTCCGAAGAGGACAGGGAGACCATCAAGGACGCTCTAAACGGGGCGGATATGGTTTTTGTAACGGCAGGGCTTGGAGGGGGTACCGGAACGGGAGGGGCCCCCGTTATAGCAAAGGTGGCCAAGGAGCTGGGCGCCCTTACCGTGGGGGTGGTTACGAAGCCTTTCATGTTTGAGGGGAAACAGAGGTTTCAGCGGGCTATAGACGGGCTGGAGAACCTCTCCAAGAACGTTGATACGCTTCTTGTTATACCAAACCAGCGGCTTTTTTCGGTGATAAAGGAGGATACTCCCGCCCTGGAAGCTTTCAAGGTCGCCGATGACGTGCTCCGCCAGGCTGTTCAGAGCATATCGGATATAATAACCTCAAGAGGTCTTATAAACGTTGATTTTGCCGACGTTAAGAGCGTTATGCAGAACGCCGGAGAGGCTATAATGGGTCTTGGGGTCGGAAGGGGTGATAACCGGGCGGTTGACGCCGCCAAAGAGGCGATAAACTCTCCCCTGCTTGAGGATGTATCCATAGAGGGTGCCCTGGGGCTTCTGGTAAACGTGACCGGTAATAAATCCATGACGATGTACGAGATAAACGCCGCTATGGAGCTTGTGTATAACTCGGTCTCAGACGAGGCGGATGTATTTTTCGGAAACACGATAGACAACTCTCTTGACTCGGAAATGAAGATAACCGTTATCGCAACCGGGTGCAGCAAGGATAACGTTTCTCCCCGTATGCCCGAGAGGCGCCCGGCAATGGATACCCCCCATAACCTTAAGGACAGGATAAAGATACCCTCTTACCTCAGGAAAAAGGAAGAGAGCTGAAGGTATGGAGTCTTCCGGCGGCAGGCTCAGGGATTTCCTGCGGACAATGGTGGAGGTGGAGGCTTCCGATCTCCACCTGAGGGCGGGAAGCCGCCCCATATTCAGGGTAAACAGCCGGCTCCGGCTGGGTAAGAATTTCCCTGAACTTACGACCGGGGATACTGCGAATATCGCCGATGAACTCCTGAGCGAAGAGAAGAAAAAGATATACCTTGAGAAAAAAGAGGTAGACCTCTCCTACAGCGCAGAGGGAATATCCAGGTTCAGGGTAAATATATTCCGGCAGCGAGGGGCCGTTAATATCGTTCTCCGCCTGGTCCCCGCCCATATAAAAAGCATAGACGAACTTAACCTGCCCGGTGTGATAAAGAAAATATCCGAATCGCACAGGGGTCTGATTCTTGTTACAGGAACCACCGGCTCCGGAAAATCCGCGACCCTGGCCGCAATGATAGACCATATAAACAGGAATATAGCCCGTCACATAATTACGATAGAGGATCCTATTGAGTATATTCACAGCGATATCAAAAGCATTATATCCCAGAGGGAGCTCGGGGTTGATACCTATTCATACCCGGAGGCCCTGAAACACGTTGTCCGCCAGGACCCCGATGTAATACTCATAGGCGAGATGAGGGATATTGAAACGATGTCGGCGGCGATAACCGCAGCCCAGACAGGGCACCTGGTTCTTGCTACCACCCATACCATAAACGCCTCAAAGACCCTTTCCAGGGTTGTGGATATGTTCCCCCCGCATCATCAGAACCAGATAAGGCTCAGTCTGGCCGATACTATTACGGCTGTAATAAGCCAGAGGCTTCTTCCCAGGATAGACTGCGAGGGGATGATTCCGGCGGTAGAGGTCCTTACAGCCACTTCGCTTATAAAGAGCCTGATAGAAGAGGGTAAGCTCAGTTCCGTAAGCGAACAGATAGAGAAAGGCGAGTATTACGGTATGCAGTCCTTCAATCAGTCCCTTGAGCTGCTCTGCCGCGAGGAAAAAGTAAGCCTGGAGGATGCCCGGAAAGCCTCTACAAACCCTGAAGACCTTATGCTGAAGATCAGGGGGATAAAATCAGAGAGCGACCCGACGGGGTAGAGTTTTTCAGCCTTCCTTATGAAGGGGTCTCCGCAGGGATAACCCTTAGAGAAGCCGGGGATTTCCGGGAGGCGGAGAGGCTCGGCAGTTTTCTTTCCGGCCTGGGTTCCGCCCGGGTCTTTATGATGGAGCAGGTTCACGGGACAGCCGTAAGTATTCCGGATAAAAGAGGGGGCCCCCTTCTCAGTAAGACCGACGGGGCTGTATTTTCCGGGATTGAAGGCGGGTTTGCCGCCGCGGTCAGGGTCGCGGACTGTCTTCCCGTATTCATATTTTCAAGGGGGCGTCTCGTTGCAGCCCTTCATGCCGGGTGGCGGTCACTCTCCGGAGGGATAGCTGAAAAGGCTCTGGAAAAACTTCCTGCCGGACCGGTGCAGGTCTTTGCGGGGCCTCATATATGC
>SLGR01000076.1 GCA_007136585.1 Candidatus Sumerlaeota bacterium
CGCTTAATGTTCTTAACTGGAGTTACAGTATCCCGGGCGGGGATTCGGTATGGACAAGCGGAGAAAGATACAGGGTAAGGAGCCGGGCCGTTGATACCTGTGATTACTTTCCCAATATGCAGGAAGAACCGGATGTAAAATACTTTGTTTTTGACAATATTCCGCCCAGGGCGACCGTAACGCTGCCGGTTCACGGCCTGGGGTACGATGCCGAATACGTTGAAGACGCGCTCTTCCAGGGGACCGCCACCGACGCCCACAGCGGGGATTATCCCGCCGGGGTGGATTACGTTCAGATAGCCCTTCAGAAGGTTGACGGGGTGGATAACTTCTGGTGGGACGGGGGTGAAACCCCGGAGAGTTTCAACCAGGCGACCAGAGTCTGGCACGGTGACGACGGGGCGGAGTTCTTCGGAGGGTCCTCCTGGTCCGTGGGCCCGGACCGGCTCCCTGAATCCCTGTGGACCTCGGGGATGGAGTACCGGCTTGTGGTAAGGGCGGTTGACCGCGTCCCGGATACCCCGAATATTGAGAGTTCTCTTGAACAGGGAAGGAATGATATAACTTTCTTTATTGATTTTGAGCCGCCCGAAACCTTCATAACCCGCCCGGAGGACGGGGGGTCCTACAACGCTACAACCAACAGGCTGGATATCCTGCACGGCACGAGTTCAGATGACGCCTCGGGGGTTGCCGGGACCGAGATCAGCATACAGAACGTTACTCCGGGCTCAGGTTTCCAGTACTGGCACGGTCCCGGAACGGGATGGGAAACAGGAGAAGAGTGGCTCCCGGCGGAAGTGACACCAGTCTCTGAACCCGACGAATACCTCTGGGAGTACGTTGATGTTCCGGATCCGTGGCCGAGCGGGCAGGATTTCAGGGTGCGGTTCCGCTCGGTTGATAACACGGGAAACTGGGAGACAGCCGGAGAAACCAACGAGGTCGTTTTTACTGTTGATACCCTTCCCCCGGAAAGTTTTGTGGAGCATCCGGAAGACGGAGATAGCGTAAGGGAGCTCACGGAGATATCGGGTACGGTGACAGATGACTCCTCGGGTGTGAACCCGGACGAGGTTTATATAAGGATAGCGGATATAACGGCTACTGAGAATATCCAATACTTTGACGGTCTCGCCTGGGCGGAGTCCCCGGATAACTGGCGCAGGGTAACAGTATCAACCCCCAACTGGCATTATACTGTAAATGATGATATATGGGAAAGCGGTCACCTTTACACAATTACACCGAGGGCCGAGGATTTCGCTCAGAACATAGAGACCGAGTTTTCCACGGCCGCTTTCAGCTATGATAATGAGGCCCCGGAATCTTCAGTTCTTATTCCCGAGGAGGGTGTGTATTACCGTGAAACGGTTCTTACAACCCTTTCGGGTGAGAGCCGCGACCTTCCGGATGAGGAGGGGCTCTTTAACGCCGGAGTGAAACAGGTTATGATAAGGCTTTATGATGCCGGCGAAGAGGTCTACTGGGGGGGAGACGAATGGGACGGCTCCCCCGAAAGCTGGATACCCGTATCAGGAACATCGTCCTGGAGTAAATCCTTCTCGCCCGGGAACTGGTCATCCGGGCACGAGTACCGTCTTAACGTAAGGGGCGAGGATAACGTCGGAAACCTTGAGGTAAATTACTCCACCAGGACCTTTTATATTGATTCAGAACCCCCCGTCTCCTCAATAAGTTTTCCCGGAAACAACCTTTACTATAACAGTATACCGGTCCTTCAGGGGTCGACTCACGACGAACCTTCGGAGCTTCACAGTTCCGGCGTCAGGGAGGTTGAGCTCCTTATAATAGACCGCACCGATACCAATAACCTTCTCTACTGGGATGATGAAGTGTGGAGCTCAACTAAGACCTGGATAACAGTTTCGCCTACAGGCGGCGGATGGGAGTATTATATCACCGACCAGGATATTATGTGGGAGAATAACCGCGATTACCGTCTCCGCACGAGGGCGGTTGACGAGGCCGGAAATACCGAGACCCCCGCAACGGGGCATTACTTCTCATTTGACGATCAGGATCCCGGCTCGTATGTAACCGTCCCCGAGGACGGATCATTTGAGAGCCCGCCTTTCAGCGTAATCCAGGGAACCTGCTCGGATAATAAATCCGGGGTGGAGGAGATCAGGGTCGCCATACAGAGGGAATCAGATGGCTGGTTCTACTCCGCGGCGGCGCAGGACTTTCTTCCCGAGCTTGACTGGGATGATACGCCTAATATCATCAATAACCCGCCGGCGACCTGGAGTTTCGGCGTCTCCACGGAACCCTGGGCTCACGGAGAGAGATACTTAATAGAGTCAAGGGCTTACGACCGGGCGGGAAACATAGAAGAATCCCAGCCTACTTCTGTCTTTACATACGATAAAATACCGCCGGAGTCGCAGGTTATATATGTTTCTACGGCCGGACACCAGGTTACGGGAACCGGAAGCTATACCGGGTACACTAATATAATTCCTACAATAATAGGTACAGCTTATGACGATGACCCGGGGCAGGTTGAGAAAGTTGAGGTGACCCTGAGAAGAGGAAACAGGTACTGGGACGGAGAGAACTGGGTGCTTACGGAAGATCCGATCTGGGTGAGTTCCTTTCCTGAAGAATCCGCGTGGGAGGTCTGGAAGGCGACCGCCGCAAACTGGATAGGAGAGAGGTGGTACCAGGTCCGCTCAAGGGCGCGTGACAGGGCGGGTAATCAGGAGTACGAGGCGAATATATCTACAGTAAACGTTATGTATGACCCCGTTCCTCCGGAATCATCCGTTCTTTTTCCAGGGCAGGGAGAGTTCAGGCGGACCGTTCCGGAGATGTCAGGTGAGGCCTCTGACGCGGCTTCCGGTGTCTCAAGGGTAAGGGTCCTTATAAAAGACGAGACAGCGGATCCCCCCCAGTGGTGGCACGACGAAGAGGGGTGGATAACAACGGAACCCCCGCTGGGCGAATGGCCCTGGGCCTCCCTGAGCGAGCCTGAGTGGACCCTTGATATTATAGATGACGCGGAGTTTTACAACCCCGCAGCCGGGTTTGATAAGAGCGGCCATGAGTTTTCCGTAAGGGTAAGCGCCGAGGACTGGGCCACTAACCGAAAAGAAGCCGAGCCTGTAAGCTTTTTTTACGACCGCGCTCCTCCCAAATCGGAGGTTACTTATCCTTCGGAGCCGTATTATAATGAACTTGATGTGATTGAGGGGACGGCCCGCGACCTTCCCGAGTCCCCGCTCTTTAATTCCGGGGTAGCCCTGGTGGAGATTATGATTGTTGATACAGTCGCAGACGAGTACTGGGACGGTTCCGGGTGGGCTGAGATAAACGGGGAAGCGGAATTCATACCTGTAAGCGAAGGGACCGATACCTGGCGCTATAACGCCGCCCAGGAGGGGATAGAATGGCAGCAGGGACACGAGTACGAGATAACCCCGCGGGCGACGGACCTTGCCGGAAATGTTGAACCTGGTAAATCCGGGAAGGCGGTCTTTATCTTTGACGCGCAGGAGCCCTCATCGGCAATAACCGCGCCCCAGCACCGCCAGTGGCTTAACGAGATTGACCTTATTTCAGGAACAGCCTCAAGGTCCGAGCAGCCCTCTGCCCCGGTAACCGCTGTTGAGATACAGATTGAGGATGACAGCGTTACCCCCAGCCTATACTGGTCCGGGGAAGGATGGACCGAAGATCAGCAGCAGTGGGTTGATGCCGAGTATACCGGTCCCGGGTGGAGTTACGCCCTGGTCTCCACGGATACCTGGAAGGACGGTCGCCGGTACTTCATAAGGTCAAGGGCATACGATTCAGCCGGAAACGTGGAGGATAAAGAGGTCCACGAGGGGCACAGGTTCAGGTATGATATAACATCGCCGAGTTCTACCGTAACCGCTCCTGAGGACGGGGAGTATCTTAACGAGCTTACCCTTATTGAGGGTGCTGCCGAAGATGATTACAGCGGAATTGCCGGGGTGGAAATTCGCGTTACCAGTGACCCGGGTTCGGATGACGAGGAGTTCTGGGACGGGGGGGAGTGGGACGAGTTCTCAAGGTGGGTCCCCGCCGGGATAGAAGAGGTTGGCGAACTTTCCCAAACCTGGCAGTACACCTCGCTTACATCCACTTCGCTCATAAGCGGGATGAGGTACCGTATCCAGTCCCGGGCATCCGACCGGGCCGATAATTTGGAGGATATAGATGAAGGTATAGAGTTTATCGCGGATTTTGAGCCTCCGGTTACGGAGATAACCTGGCCGAAAGACGGGGAGATATACTCGCAGCATATATCAAGTTTTTCCGGGACAGCAGTTGACGAGCACAGTTTTGTGACAAAAGTCCAACTCTCCCTGAGACGCCTTGACTCGGGCGTGTATTACGACGGGACCTGGGACAGCTATGAGAGATACTGGTTTAATCTCTCCACGGGAACCCTTCCCGTATGGACTTTTGAGAGGCCCTCGCTTACCCATAACGTTGATTATAAGATAGTCGCAAGGAGTTACGATGCTGCCGATAATATGGATATAACATACTCAACGGTAACCTTTACCTATGACTCAGAGGGTCCCGTTACCTCAATTACCTATCCCGGAGAGGGGGATCTCTTAAACCAGGTCCCCTATATAGAGGGGACGGCCGTGGATGAACCGGCGGGGGTTGAGAGGGTATTCTTCTATATACACGATACCACCAACGGGCGGTACTGGGACGGATCGGAGTTTGAGGAGTCCCAGGAACCTGTATGGCTTACGAGGTCTTCCGGGGCCATACAGGACGGGGAATGGAGGTACGAGACAATAACCCACCAACACTGGCTGGATAACGGTGACGCGGTCTATAAGATAAGGGCATACGGCATAGATACGGTCGGAAACGAAGGGGTGTTGACCTCTACAAGGACCTTTACATTTGACGCCACGCCACCCGAGTCGCAGGTGCTTGTGCCGGAGGACGGGGACCGGATAAATACCTGGGACGATATAAGCGGTGAGTCGGAAGACGAGACGGCGGGCGTGGACGAAGTCTTCCTGAGGATAAGGAGGGTCCCTGACGGTTATACCTGGGCCGGGTCCTCTTTTACCGCCCAGGATAGCTGGGTCCCCGCTTCCGGTACAAGCGAGTGGTCGTATACGGGTCTTCCCTCCGCCGCCCTTACCTCCGATACGGAGTATGAGATAAACGCCCGGGCTGTGGATAATGTGCCTAACTGGGAAGTTGAGTTTTCAACTATCAGTTTTATCTGGGATATTACCGGCCCCGAGGTTATTATAACCCGCCCCGAAGCCGGGGCCAACCTCTACTCCCCCGGACAGATAGAAGGGTCGGCCTCGGATATTTCGGGAGAAGTTGAGAGCATTGAACTCAGGATACAGCGGACCCGTGACGGCAGGTTCTGGGACGGCGGGGAGTGGGTGGTCTCCGAACCCGGGGCCGCCCCCTGGACCGATACGGGGAATACGGTCTGGTATTTTGAAGAAGGGGAGTGGGGGTGGGAACCCGATAACCGGTACACCGTCTGGGCGAGGGGTTACGACGATATAGGAAACCTTACCCCTCAACCCTACAGCGAGGTATCCTTCAGGGTGGACCAGGAGGCCCCGGAAAGCGCGATAACCAAACCCCTGCACGGGGATGTGTATCATTCCCTGGACGAGGTGACCGGAACCTCCTCGGACCCGGGGGATTACCCGTCGGGGGTTGACAGGGTAATGGTGCAGGTTATGTGGGAGGGACAGTACCTCCAGCCTGACAAGATCTCCTGGGGAGGGAGCGTATCGTCTTTTACCGTTACGGGGAGCCCCTGGAGTATGGAGCTTTCCACGGAGGCCTGGATTGACGGGGAGACCTACCATATAATTACAAGGGCCTATGACCGGGCCGGTAATGTTGAAGAGGAGGGGGCCCCCGGAGACTCCAACCACCACGAGTTCAGTATTGACAGGCTAGCCCCCGAATCTGAGATACTGATACCTGTTCACAAGGTGAATAATTACGATAACCTGAGCGAGCTTCCCAGGATAGAGGGTACGGCCTCCAATGACTTCGGGGTAAGCGAAGTTGAGATTTCAGTAAACAAGGAGCTCGGAAACCGGTTCTGGGACGGAAGCGAGTGGGTGATAGGAGAAAGATGGATTACCGCTCATATATCGGCCCCCGGAGCGGCTGAAGTTGAGTGGTGGTATGAAGGGGTTGATTTTGATACCACCTGTAACTACTACATAAGGAGCAGGGCTTACGATACGGCCATACCCAGGAACCGAGAGGATACCGGGGATCTGGGTTCCGCCAACCATCATATGGTGACCATAGATATGCGCGAGCCGGTTTCGGAAATAGAAGGCCCTGAGTACGGGGTTACTCTCGGGGAAGTTACAATGAGCCAGATTCACGGTTCGGCAAGCGACGATTACAGTGATATTACTACGGTTATGGTCCGTATTTCCGATATAACCGAATCTACTACATACTACTGGGCCCTTGAGGAATGGGATACAAGTCCCGTAAACTGGAACCCCGCCAATATGCTTACGCACGGCCAGGAAATAGAATGGAACGCCCAGGGGCTGGCCCCCGGAGACGGAAGCGGTATATGGGAGTCGGGTCACACGTACCTTGTGGAGACTTACGCGATGGACTCGGCCACCCCTTCCAATATAGAATCAGAGTACGCGACGACGGTATTTACATATGACGATGAGCCTCCTGTTTCCACTGTAACCTTCCCTGAGGACGGCGAGCATTACAGGGCCGGCCAGATAGGGCAGACCATACACGGAACAGCGGAAGACGAGGTAAGCCTTGTACAGGAGGTTTTCCTCAGTATATACGAGACCGGCACGGGAAAATGGGCAACCGCGGCGGGGTTTGAAGATACCGGGGAACCCGTATGGCTTGATACCGGTCTTACCCCCGGGACCACACAGTGGAGTTACACGAACGTAAACCTTGCCTGGACCGATAACGAGGTTTACGAGTTCAGGACCTACGCGGTTGATAATATAGGTAATATTGCGGATCCCTCGGAGCCGGTAACGGTTATCTATGACGAGACAGAGCCGGAATCTTCGGTTACAAGGCCGCTTGACGGGGCTATCTGGGACCGGGACCAGCTCTCAACCCTTACCGGGGATGCGTGGGATACGGAGCCGGGTCTTGTGTATAAGGTTGAGATATCCATACGCGTTGATGATTACCCCGAGGAAGGGACCAATTATTTCTGGAACGGTTCCACCTGGGTCGCCGGCGGGGAGATATGGCGCCAGGTGAACTTTCCCTCCGGATCGCAGTCAGGAGAATGGTGGCACTCCTTCCCCTCCGAAATGTGGGTTACGGGAAGGGAGTACAGGCTCCGGGTCCGCGCCACGGATATTGCCGGTAATATCCAGTCCGAACCGGCGGTATCGCGTTTCAGCGTTGTCCTTGAGGCGGAGAGTTTCAGGGTAACAGGTATAAACGACCCGGTAACCGCCGGGACCTGGCAGCACGTTACCATAGAGGCCCTTGACAGGGAGGGAAATACCGCCCTGACTTACGGCGGGACGGTAAGGTTCAGAACAAAGGATCCTGATAATATCGCGGGAAGACCCCAGTCGCAGTGGGCCGAGGCGGACCTGGGGGTATCCACTTACACTTTCATACCGGAATCTGATCAGGGTATTGTTCATATAAACAACCTGGTAAGGTACCGGACGGCTTCGGTGGATTCGGGTAGCAGGAAATTCCTGCTTGTTTACGATACCTCAACCCCGACTCTCTTTGGAGAACAGGCGGGTATTGATGTAGACCCGGCCGCGGCGCAGCGAATTCAGGTTATTCTTCCCGGGGAAACCGCTCTTCCCGGTACAACTGCCGGAAAATCAGGGGAACCTTCTTCTCAGACAGCCGGGGCGGGGTTTAACGCCAGGGTTAATATATGCGACGAGTACTGGAACGTTGTCCCCGACGTTTCCGATACCGTAACCGTGACCACGACCGATCCTAATGACGATGATCCGGGAGCGGTTGAGGTTACTGGAAGCAAGGAAGTTTTTATACGGATGATAACCGGAGGGAGTCACCACGTTGAGGCTGCGTCTCAGATTTATACCGACTTTGATTCTTCTCATTCCCGGAATAACCCGGTTGAGATAAATGCGGATACGCCTACGAGGCTCCAGCTTGTTCTTCCGGGCGAGGAACCCGCTCCGGGAACCTCCTCCGGTATCACCGGAGAACCGGCCCCCCAGCCCGCCGGGACGGAGTTTACCGCGGATATATACGCGACCGACTCAAACTGGAACGTCAATACCTCCACAACGGTCTGGGCGGAGTTTTCCATTACCGACCCCTACGGGGTGGTTCCCTCAAGTATGGCGCTGACCCAGGGGCACGGGCAGGCAAATTTTACGATGTACCAGGCCAGGGTCCAGACAATAACGGTCGTAAACGCCGACGGCGAGCTTACTACTGCAAGATCACCCGTTACCGTAACCCCAGGAGAGGGGCGTAGACTGCAGGTGATACTGCCCGGAGAAACCTCTCTCCCCGGTTCTCCGCCTCATATGGGCAAGGAGGGTGAGCCTTCCGCGCGCGTTGCAGGCGAGGTTTTTCAGGCTGAAGTTAACCTTACGGATGATAGGTGGAACGTTATCCCCGGAACTTCCGTATACGTATCTGTTTTTACTGACGATCCTCACGGTTCCCCGCATGAGGATTCCCCTTCGGAGAGGTATGTTACCGGTACGAGAGATTACAGTATAACTCTAAAGACCGCCTGGGAGGAGTCTGAAGAGGCCTCGTGGACCGTTACGGCTTCGGCGGATGGATGGGACCCGTACACCTCCTCTCCGGTAGAGGTTGACCCGGCGGAAGCCGAAAAACTCCAGGTGCTTCTTCCGTGGGAAACCGCTCTTCCGGGTTCCGGTACCGGAAAGACCGGTGAGGGCGGGTCTGTCACCGCCGGAGAGAGTTTTAACGTTACAGTTAACGCGGTTGACGAGTTCTGGAATATCCAGACCTCGGCGAACCCCGCCGTTACGGTCTCTGCGGACGATATATACTACGAGTCCCAGGGGGAGAGGGGCCTTATTGACGGAACAAGGGATTTCTGGGTTATACTAAAGGATGCCGAAAGGGCTCCGTGGAGGGTGAGGGCCTCAACCTCCGAAGGTATAGGCCTGCTTTCCGGAGTATCTTCGGATATACAGGTTGACCCCGCCGCGCCTGCAAGGCTCCAGGTGCTTCTTCCCGGAGAAGATCCGGAGCCGGGCAGCGATGCCGGAAGGACGGGAGAACCGGAGAACCAGGTCGCCGGTGAGGCCTTTGATCTGACCCTGCGGGTTACTGACGAGTTCTGGAACCAGGCAGAGTCCGAGGCAAACGTAAGGGTTGAGTCAACGGATCCCAACGATACCGAAGACGAGCTGGGGTTCTTAAACAGCGCGGTTCTAAGCCGCACTTTTAAAACAGCAAACGACTCCTGGCAGGTTAGTGTCTCTACAACAGATACTCCGGATTTTCCGTCTCATACTTCACAGGAAGTTTATGTGGAACCGGCCTCCACGAGCAGGCTTCTTGTGGTTCTTCCCGGAGAGGAACTTGCTGAAGGCTCGGATACAGGTAAGACCGGGGCTCCCGAAAATCAGAGAGCCGGGGAACCGTTTGATATTACCGTTTACGCAACCGATGATTTCTGGAACCGCACCGCGGCTGAGCCCACCGTAGGGATAGAGACCCAGGATCCGCATGATACCGAACCTGCGGGTAAATCTCTTACCGGCGGCGCCGGGACGTTTACGGTTGATTTCCGCACGGCCCACGATACCTGGACAATAACTGCGGTCACTTCGGATTATGATAATTATACCACTCCCGAGGGTATTTTCACTCTCCCGGGGAGTCCCGTAAAACTGCAGGTGCTGGCTCCCGGAGAGTACCCTGACGGCGGTAACGTGGCGGCTGACGGGCGGGGCGGGGAACCCGATACACAGGTTGCGGGGGTCGGGTTTACTGTTGAGGTCAGGGGGGTGGATGAGTTCTGGAATATAAACCGGGCGGCTGATGCTTTGGTGGAGCTTACAAGCGATTACCCGATTGCGGATATAATTGATGATACGCCCCAGGAGCTTGAGGACGGAACGGCTTATTTTGACGTTACGCTATCAAGGGCCGGAGAAACGACATACCTTACCGCGGAAGATCTCCGGACCTTACCGCTTGACGGTGAAGAACATTCCGGGATATACTGCCAGCCCGGCGAACCTTATAAGCTTATAACGGTCCTTCCGGGAGAGACCCATACCCCGGCGCAGAACCACGATAACGACGGTAAATCCGGAGCCCCTTCCCCAAGGACCGCCGGCTCGGAATTTTCCTTTACGGTGCATTCGGTTGATTCCAATTTTAATATTACTCCGACAGAGGCTTCGGTGGAGATAACCTCAGACGACCCCAACGCGGTGCTGCCTTCAACGGGTACGCTTACCGGCGGTACAACCACTTTCAGTATGACCTTAAAAACGGCAAATGATTACCGCCAGGTAACGGCTCACGAGTATGATACGGATTACGGGCTGGGAAGCGGATACTCCACGGTCTTTGTAAACCCGTCGGATCCTGTAAAACTCTCGGCACTGGTGGCGGGGGTAAGTTACCGTCCGGGGACCGAAACGGGTGCGGAGGGGTCGCCTTCCCCGCAGACCGCCGGGACGGGGTTTACGGTTGAGGTAAGGTCGGTTGACGAGTACTGGAACCTTGCCCCTGCCCCGGGAACCGAGATCAGTGTAATAACCGAAGACCCCAACGACGAGCATCCTGAAAACAGGGTCCTTGAGAACGGGTACTCAACTTTCACGGTTACTTTCAGGACAGCCGAATCCTGGTGGGTGGAGGCCATGGACGTATCGGAAGTTCTTACCTCCTCCCGGACAGCGCGGATAGAGGTGGAGCCGGGGGCCGCCGAGAAACTCCTGGCGGTTCTTCCCGGGGAGGCTCCTGCTCCGGGGACCCCTGACGGTAAAAGCGGGGTTCCTCTGATACAGGTAGCCGGAGAGGAATTTGAAGTGGATGTATACGCGGTTGACGCAAATTGGAATATTAACCCGGCTTACGATCCTGTAGTAAGAGTTGAGACGGAGGACCCGTACGCTACCGAACCGGAAGAGGCATCTCTGCCCGGCGGCTCGGCGAGTTTTGAGGTTACCTTAAAGAGGGCCATCCCCTGCCGGATAACTGTTTCCGATACCGAAACAGGGCTCAGTTCCTACATTACCGAACCGGTAGAGGTGGAGGCAAATACCGCAACCGGGCTTATACTCCTTGTACCCGGTGTTGAGCACGAACCGGGTGAATACGAGGGGTCCCCGGTTTCGGAGTTCCCTTACGGAAGGTACGGGACGCCCGATGAGCAGACCGCCGGTATAGCGTTTAACGTGGAAGTTATGGCGGTTGATGACTGGTGGAACAGGAATTATGATGCCGATAACATAGTCCGGATATGGAGCTCCGACCCCAACGCGGACGGCCCGCTTTTTAATCCGGAGCCCGCTTCACTTATAAACGGAAGATACGTATTCGGACCCGGCGGGGACGGGATCACCCTTGTTACAAAATCAGATGCCGGCTGGAGGGTTTACGTATCAACGAACGAGGCCGGTGATAACCTCAGGGGAGATCTCTCGCAGCCGGTTCCGGTCAAGGCCGGCCTTCCCGACAGGCTCCAGGCCCTCATACATCCTTACCAGGAGAACGTCCCGGGTATAGGAAAGGAAGGTGAGGTTCCCGCAATGACCGCCGGGGAGAGTTTTACCGTAAGGGTTCATCTTACAGACTCAGCCTGGAATATAGTTACCGGCGCGGATATAGATCCCAACCCGCTTATAAGGGTATACCCTGAGGATGAGTATGCCAGGATACCGACCGCCCGGACGCTGAGAAGCGACGGGTACAGGGATTTCCCCGTAACGCTTGTAACCGCCTCAACCTGGACCGTAAGCGCCGTGGATACCGATCCGGGGGCCTATGAGCCCTCTACCTCTTCAGTGATCCAGGTAACCCCCGCGGCGCCCGAACGCATACAGGTTCTTCTTCCCGGAGAGGAACCTCTTCCCGGTAACGCCAACGAAGAAGAGGTTCGCGGCGGAGAGTCTCCTTACGGGAAAAAATCGGATTCCCCGCCCGAGGATCAGGTTGCCGGTGAGGGGTTTAGCGCTATCGTTAATATAACAGACAGGTTCTGGAACGTTACCGCGGCCGGGGATACCGTAACGGTTACAACAAGCGATCTTTACGACAGTGACCCGGGAGAAGTATTTGTGGATGGCGGTTCCGTATCCGTGCCGCTTGAGCTTTATACGGCCGGTCCGGCAACCGTGACGGGGGGACACCTTGACCTGGCTGATTACGTATCCGCCGAGGTTAATATAGACTCCAATATACCAAGGCGGCTCAGAGTCCTTGTTCCGGGCGTTACCCCGGATCCCGGAAATACCGATTCGGAGGGGCGGGCCGGCGCGCCCGAGACCCAGACAGCCGGGGTTCCTTTTACAGTTACTGTTGAGGCTACGGATAACTGGTGGAACCTTAACCCCGGGGCCGAACCCCTTGTCAGGATGAGAGTCTCGGATGAGTACGGATTGGTTGAGGGCCAGGAGGGGTTTAACCAGGGGTATGAGAAACAGCTTTCAGACGGAACCGCGGATTTTGAAGTTACGCTTCTTACCGCGTTTACCGAAGGTCACGTAATTACGGTTGAGGATCTGGCGGAGGCGGGTGAACTTGATGGAGACTCCTCCCAGCCTGTCCCCGTTCAGGTAGGGGCTCCTTCCCGGCTTCAGGTCCTTCCTCCCGGAGTGGATGGTCTTCCCGGTTCGGAAACAGGAAGAACAGGGGAACCGGAGTCTCTGGTCGCCGGGGAGGTTTTCTGGGCCAGGATAAATGTTACTGACAGTCACTGGAACGTTGTGACAACTACAAACCCGGTGGTGCGCCTTTCAAATAATGACCCGTATGCGGGGCTCTACGGTTTCGGAGCGGTTGAACAGAGCCTTGAAAACGGTACCGCGGAGTTTCCCGTAACCCTGGTAACGGCCAGGGATGGAGAGACAAGGCTTACCGTATCCGATCCCTCACCTGTCCCCGCTTACTCTTCAAACCACTCGGAGTACCTTAATGTGGAGGCAAACGAGCCTACCCGTCTGAGAATTCTTGTTCCCGGGACGGAGGCTGATATGACCAGTGTAGAGACAGGGTATTCGGGGACTCCGGATCTACAGGTGGCCGGGGAACCTTTCATAGCCACGCTTCAGTCCTGTGACGACTGGTGGAACGTTGCCGATTCAAATGCTATGGTTCATGTTTCCGCGGAGGACCCCCACGCCGTTGAGGTCTCCACAAGCCCGCTTCACGACGGCGGAGAACGATCTGTTGATATTGAACTTAGGACAGCCAGGAACGCCACGACATACCCCTCGGGAGGCTGGAAACTTACACTGAAAGACGCATCGCCGGAACCTGTCCTTGAAGAATATCAATCCCCGGAGATACAGGTTTTTCCGAGCCACCTTGCCGGGCTCCAGGTGGTATTACCCGGCCAGTCTCCCGTACCCGGCTCGGAGACCGGCATATCCGGTACTCCGGATGTGCAGAGTGTTATGAGTTCATTTGACCTGGAGGTCCGTGCTGTTGACGGGTATTTCAATCTTGTTTCAACTACTGCCCTTGTTACAGTAACAAGTAACGACCCGCAGGCCTCTCATCCCGTTCCGAGAAACCTTACCGCGGGAAGAAGGAATTTTTCCGTTCGTCTGCGCACGGTTCTGGAGAATAATTATATCTTTGCCGATTCCTATACTATACCTGTAGCAACCTCGACCGCCCTTCCCCTTGACCCGGGACCCTGTGATTATCTCGATGTGGCCGGCATCCAGGATTCAACCGCCGGGACCGAGAGAAACGTGACAGTTACGGCAAGGGATGAATTCGGAAATATAGCTGATGGCGGCTCGGAACCTGAGAACGCATACCAGGGCACGGTAACTTTCTCGGCCGATACCGATCCCGAGTGGCTGGGCAGTCCCGAAGTTCCGGGATCGGGCCTTCCCGTGGATTATACCTTCACCCCGGAAGACGGCGGGGTTGTGACAAACCCGGAAGGCTCAGGGGTCAGCCTGAGAAGAGCGGGTGAGAGGACTGTCCGGGTAGAAGATATATATTACCACGTAAACGGAATTTACGGAGAACAGACCGGGATAACAGTTACCCCCGGCCCGGTTGATACTTTCACGGTATTTCCCCGGACTGAAGTTAATATCCCTGCGGGGGAATCAATAGAGATAAGCGCCTACTCAAGCGACAGGTATATGAACCCGACTAATATCGGCGCGGCGAACCTTGAGGTGATCATATCTACTTCCAGCGGAACTTTTACCGAAGAGCTTCGCAGCGGGGAAACCAACCAGGGCGGAATAGTAACCCCGGGAGTTACCGTTACTGATTCCTCCGGGACGATAAGCGGGGTTAATTATGTAGTCTCTGAGTATGCCGGGGACGATACAATTATAGAGATAAGGGCATCCACCGCCGGGGTATCGGGGGAATCTGGATGGATAAATACCGTGGGAGGCTCAGCCGACTATCTTGTTTTCTATGAGAGTAATAAACATTTTACCGCGGGGCAGGATGACGGGGACGGATACCCGGATCCCGACGCCCCTTATGTTGTCCGGAGAAAGGACCGGTTCGCAAATAACGCCGTTACCGGAAACACCATAATGAATATAGAGACAGATTCAGGATCCGAGAACTCAACCGACCCGGCTGTGAGGCCGCGGCACATCTTCCTTGATGAATCAGGGGATACTCTTACGGATTCAAATAACAGCGGGTTTCAGGATATAAGGCTCTCTGCCGGTGAGTACGAGGCGCGTTTCTATTACTACGAAGAGAAAGCCTCCTGGGACGAGATAGATTTAAGCTCCCATACGGTAAGAGTCTTTTCAATACCCGCTCTTCCGGGGGCAGGCGATCCGGAGCTGCCGCGGGGAGAGGACAGGATCAGTGTGAGGGTTGATCCGGCTTCCATATCCCGGATAAGGTTTGTAACTCCGCCCAGAACTATGCGGGCCGGTGTGAGGTCTTCGGTTATGAGGGTTCATACAAGAGACCAGTTCGGTAACGAGAAACCTGTTCCGGAGGATATTGAACTGGGACTGGGGTCGGAGTCCTCCTGGTGCGGATTTGAGACAAACCTGGGAACCTTCACATACCGGGACGGTTCCTGGAGCGACCCGCCCAGGCTGCTTATCTCAAGCGGAACTTATTTAGCGGATTTTTACTACACCGACAACGTCCGGGGAACCCCGAGGGTTGATGTTTACGGGCTTGACGATACCATCGGAGAGCCCTGGGGTTCCGCTCAGCAGACACAGACAGTGAACCCGGCTCCGATAGAGAAACTGGAATTTATTTCCGAGCCGTATTCCTCTTCAAATCCTCTTACGGCCGGAGCTACCTCGTGGATGATAAGGGTCCAGACCCAGGATCAATTCAATAACGCCTCGGAGGTTGAGAGAGACGAGAGGATAAACCTTTTTATAACAGATGCCTCTTCCGATAAGTTTGAGTTTTCCAAGTCATCTACCACCTGGGAGCCGGTTGATCACGTCCATATATCTTCGGGGACAACTACGACCCACTTCTATCTTAAGATTTTCCGGTCGGGGAACTGGGAGATGAGGGCCGAGAGAGATGAAGGCGGCTGGTCCCGGGCCAGTCAGAACGTTGAGGTGGTAGGGGGAGAGATAAGCCGTCTTGACATAATAACCGAGCCCAGGAGGATAGTAGCGGGTCCCGAGTACTCGGATTATCAACTCTTCGGATCTACGAATTATGTGATAACTATCCAGACCGAGGATAAATACGGAAACTACTCGGCCGTGGAGGAGACGGTCCATATTTCGCTGGGTTCGGATTCGGGGAGCGGAGATTTTTCGGATGATGCGGAAAACTGGGGTATAAATATCATAGCCATATCCTCCGGAAGTTACAGGACATCTTTTTACTATACGGACCGGGCGGCGGGAAAGCATACCCTTTACGCATACGAACATCCTTCACGGGGATGGGAAACGGCCGAACAGGAGATAGAGGTTTTTCCGGCTGATATCCATGATTTTGAAATTTCTCATAGGGGGGAGGCCTCGGTTTATGTTCCCGAAGAGATTACAATAAGAGCGCGCGATAACTACGGAAACTACGCTACGGGGTACCCGGACCCCTACAACCCCTACGGTTCCACCGATACCTGGAATTACTATGTGGGAGTGGCTTCCATAACCCCCACTTCGGTCGGCCACCCGGAAGGTAAAGAGCCCCATATAAACGTTGGCAGAGTCTGGGATTTCTCCGAGTCGCTTGAAGCGGGCACCCCCGGCCGGGTAGCCGTTATGCTTACGGCCGATATAGTAACCGAGCCTCCGGATGTTCCACCCATAAGGGTAGAGGTTGTGGATACCTCCACGGATACCATACGCGGAACCTCGCCCGAGCTTACGGTAACCGGGGCCATAGTAAGGCCCTACAGGGACCCCGAGACGGGTCGCAGGGTCGCCCCTGAGAATATATATCAGGACCACAGGAACGTTCTTATGGAGCGGCTTGATATATTTACAAATTACGGCAGCGCAGAGTGGTACCAGGTAAGGATAGACCTTGAAGGGAATGTCCCCGATGAGGATGTAACCGCCGTAAGGGTCTGGAGAGACGGTGACGGAGACGCGGCATTCACACCCCCGGATTACGATGACCCGGATAACCTCCTGGGGACATCTCCGGAGGTTCTCCTTGCCTCGGGGACCTTTACAAACGGGTTTGTGATACTTGACCTCAGGGAGCTTGTGGGGCACCACCAGGTTATAAGCGAGGTCCCGAGTCACTACTTTATAACCGTGGACATGGATTACCAGGCCGAACCGGAGAACCATATGAGCCTTTACTGGGAGAAAACCCACTTCTCGGCTTCGGGACGCTGGAGCGGCCCCCCGACGGCCCAGGTCGCCGACAATAACTTTAATATACAGACCCCGACAGTAACCGTTAAATCCACGCCCGGTGATATAGTTATGCCCTGGTGGTGCCTGGTGGAGGAGAAGGAGACAGTTACACAGGCAGATACAAGGGTCGGGTTCATTGCTTTTGATATGTTTACCACAAAGTACACGATTGACTGGACTGATATACATATCTCGCTTGTGGGAGACGGAATAAGGGACGAGGATATAAGAAACGTAAGGATATACCGGGACGCGACCGGCGACAGAAATTTCACCCCGCTTGCCGATACGCTCATAACCTCGGGGCAGGATAAGTTCGGGACCCAGGTGGACGGGGTTGCTATGATAAAACTGCGGAACCCCAATAACCTTGAGGAGCCCCGCCCCCAGACAATAACCACATCCACGCAGACCTACTTCGTCGCTCTTGATATTGACGCGGCAGCTACTATAGGGGCCAGCGTGGGGCTCCGTATAGATTCGCCCGACCGGGTCATAGCTCGGGACGATTCCGGCGAGAACAGGGTTCTCTCATTCTTTGACAGGAACCGCGACGGGGTTCAGCAGCCCGACGAGGAGGACCTCTTCCCAATAGAGACTGCGCGCCCATTAATCCAGCCCACGGAGGATACGCTGCTTCTGGCGAAGGACTCATCTCTGGGGAATATTACGCAGGGCGACCGCAACAGGGTCTATTCCATACTTGACCTGCGCAGCGACGCGAACTCCGTAATATGGACGGGGTTAAGGGTTGATAAGACCGGGACTCTCCCCGATGAATGGATTAATGCCGTAAAGGTCTGGTACTATGTTTCGGGGTCCACCGACTCCGCCGGCCAGCCCGTGGTCAGCAGGTCTACAGACACTCCTACGGGAAGGGCGGATATACTTGTTTCCGAGGGAGCCGATCTCTTTGTCTCGTCAACGACCCTTATGAGCTTCCCCGAGGATAATTACCAGGATATAAGAAGCCCGTTGGAGGACCCCGAGACTTACCCCAAGCGTTACCTTGTTACCATAGACCTTGACCCGTACGCTCCCGAGGATAAGACGCTGGGTATAAGGATTCCGGAGACCGATTATTTCAAGGTCTCCTGGCCCAATCAGGTCTCTGATGCCCAGTTCCCGATTTCCGTATCGGATAAGACGGTGCGTCCGTATCCTGATACGGTAACGGTTACTCCCTCGGATGTATCTCACCTTATAACCGATCCGGAGACAGGACAGCGGGACGGGCTTTTTATGCAGGGAAGGACCGATTCTCCGGCTGTGAGACTTAACTTTGAGACCGAGGTCTCATACGCGCACCTCCGGGACACGCTTGACGGAAGCCAGCCGGCTATAACCCTTTTTCAGAGGGGAAATGCGAGGGACGAGGATATTGACAGCGTAAGTCTCTGGTGGGATGTGGAGCACGACGGCCGTCTTAACAGGGAGGTGGATATCGCAGTCTCAACGGGGAACCGGTTCGTCGACGGGGTCTGCAGGATATGGATACCGCCGGATAAGGCCCAGAAAATCGGGGAACCGGATTCGCAGCACCGCCCGCTGCCCAAGGCGTTCTTTATAACTCTGGA
>SLGR01000094.1 GCA_007136585.1 Candidatus Sumerlaeota bacterium
AGGGAAAGACCCCGGACCTTTAAGCGGTATTCCTGTTGCCCTAAAAGATAATATGCTCTATAAGGATACCCCCATGACCTGCGCTTCCCGTATGCTTGAGAATTATATCTCCCCTTATACAGCCGAGGTTGTCTCTCGTCTTGAGGAAGCCGGGGCGCTCATAGTCGCAAAGACCAATATGGACGAGTTTGCCATGGGATCGTCCGGCGAGACCTCTTATTTCGGTCCGACAAAGAACCCCCGGGACCCCGAGAGAATACCGGGCGGGTCTTCTTCCGGCTCGGCTGCCGCCGTTGCTGACGGGGAAGTTATGGCGGCCCTTGGAACAGATACCGGGGGGTCGGTCCGCCAGCCTGCGGCAATGTGCGGAACGGTCGGTATAAAACCAACATACGGTCTTGTCTCAAGAAGGGGAGTCGCGGCTTTTGCTTCTTCAATGGACCAGGTTGGAGCGATAGCCCCGAGCGTGGAGGATACGGCTCTCGTACTGCAGGTTATCGCCGGCCATGATCCCGGGGATTCCACAAGTCTTAAGGTTGAAATCCCGGATTATACAGAAGGTCTTGAAGGCGGGGTTGAAGGGCTTACCGTGGGGCTTCCCGGGGATTGGATAGAGAAGGGTCTGGAACCAGGGATAAGAGAAAAAATAGAAGGAGCTGCCGTCGCTCTTGAAGAAGCCGGTGCCCGCATTGAGCGGATATCCCTTCCGCTTATGGAGTATGGCGTAGCCTCTTACTATATAGCGGCTACGGCTGAGGCATCGGCGAACCTGGCAAGGTTTGACGGAATAAGGTACGGGCTAAGCTCCGTGAAAGCCGGGAACCTCCGGGAGACCTACTCATTCTCCCGTTCGGAGGGGTTCGGTCCGGAGGTGAAAAGACGCATTATGCTGGGCACCTACGCCCTTTCTTCGGGGTATTATGACGCGTACTACATCAAGGCTCAGAAGGTCCGTGCTATGATAAGCGCGGATATTAAGAAAGCTTTTGAAAAAGTTGACCTCATTATATCTCCAGCCGCTCCTTTCGAGCCCTTCAGGCTGGGAGAGAAGATCCAGGATCCTCTTCAGATGTATCTGATAGATATGTACACAATACCCTGCAACCTTTCCGGGATTCCGGGCATCACTGTTCCCCTTGTTCCGCCCGGGAAAGGGTTGCCTGTATCTGTTCAGTTTATGGGTCCCTTATTATCGGAAAAACTTCTTTTCAGGGCCGCCCGGAGCATTGAAAGAGCTTATGAAGAATAATTACAGGGTTACTATAGGGCTTGAGGTTCATCTGAACCTCAAAACAGGAACAAAGCTTTTCTGCGGATGCCGCAACGATCCTTCGGGAGAGCCCAATACCCACGTATGCCCGGTATGCACCGGTCAGCCCGGAACCCTGCCGGTAATGAGCCGGGAAGCGCTCAGTAAGGCTCTTACGGCAGCCTCTGCCCTCGGGGCTTCTGTCAGGCCCGTCTCTGTATTTGAGCGGAAACAGTATTTTTACCCGGACCTGCCCCGGAATTACCAGATCTCGCAGTATAAGCAGCCTCTTGCCGAGGGCGGTACTGTAGAGGTTTCAGGCAGGAAGATAAGGATAAACAGAGTCCATATGGAAGAGGATGCCGGGAAGCTCATCCACGAAAAAAACGGATCTCTTGTAGACCTTAACAGGTCGGGTACGCCTCTTGTGGAGATAGTGACCGAGCCGGATATACACTCCCCTTCAGAGGCTGCCGAGTATCTCAGAACTCTCAGGCAGATAATGCGATACTGCGGGGTTAGCGACTGCGATATGGAGAAAGGCTCCTTAAGGTGCGATGCCAATATAAGTCTCTCCGCTCCCGGAAGTGAGCTGGGCGTCAAGACGGAAGTAAAAAATATGAACTCGTTCAGGAGTGTTGAGAAGGCCCTTGAATACGAGGTCTCCCGCCAGGCCAGGGTCCTTGGAAGCGGCGGGAAAGTAACCCAGGAAACCCGGCTCTGGGATGATGATAATCAGGTTACAAAACAGATGCGTTCCAAAGAGGAGGCGCATGATTACAGGTATTTTCCCGACCCGGATCTTCCCCCGCTTAACGTGGTAAGCGCGGAGGAGGAGAGGGCCAGGGCATCTCTCCCGGAGCTTCCGCAGCCCAGGAAGAGAAGGTTTATGAACGAATTCGGACTTTCGGAGTATGACGCGTCCGGTCTTACCCAGGAAAAGGAGAGAGCCGATTATTTTGAAGAGGCCCTTGAAGTATCCGGTCCAGAGAACGCCAAAAAGCTGGCAAACTGGATACTGGTGGAGCTTACGGGAAAGGTCAACTCAGAGGGAACGGGGTTTACAGAGCATAAGGTTTCTCCGCCTCTTCTGGGTGAACTTGTCGGTATTATAGAGAAGGGAACCATATCCGGAAAGATGGGAAAAGATATCTTTGAGAAAGTCTGGGATACCGGAAGGTCTCCGCTGGAGATAGTTGAATCAGAGGGGTCAAGACAGATAACCTCCGAGGACGAGATTACGCCTCTCTGCCGGGAAATAATAAACGAAAATCCCGGGCTGGTAAAGAAGTACCTTAACGGAAAGGAAACAGTCGTGGGCGCAATGATAGGGGAGGTTATGCGGAAAACAGGGGGGCGCGCTAACCCGGGGTTAGTGAAAGAAACACTGGTTCGTCTTATAAGGGAAAAGTAACCCGGTCAGGCTTTTCTTTTGAGCCTGTTCCTGTAACACTCAGGCTCCTGCTGAATAATATCCTCTAGAAACTCTATCTGGCGGTCAATGGCTTCAACATACATATTATAGCCGATACCGTACCTTTGGGAAAAATGAACCTCACAGAGTTTGAAAAACCCTTCCAGGTCTTTCTCCAGCCGGTTCATTATCACACTTCTGTAGTGCTGGATATTCTTCTTAAGCAGTTTGAGTCTTGCGTATTCATCCATATCTTCCCGGGCTGTATCATAAAATTTAAGAAGTTTCTCAAGGTAGTTTCTGCACGACATCCTGCCCAGAATATCGGCGGCCGCTACCATCATTGAGATTTTTTTCTGAGTACTGTCTTTAAAACTTGTATTATTGAAGTTGTGGTTTATATCGGCGCAGCATACCATATTCTTAATTACCTCAAACTCTTCTTCGGTAAACTCGTATTTTTCTATGATTTTCCGGACGGCCTCATGTATTTCCTCCTGAAAAATATTATCATCAGAGCCGTTGTTCTGGTCCTCAAGATAGGAGTAGAGGCAGTGCCGGCATAGGAGTGAGGCCATAAGACCCAGTATTACAGTATCTTCGTCCAGGATATCGTCTTTGTTCTCAAGGTTGTATCCGTCTACCATACGCGAGAAAGCAAGTATTATCCCGGCTGTCTGGGAGAAATCAAGGTTGCCGGAGCTGCTTCGGGGTGTCTCACAGAGCCTGTTGATTGATTTAAAAAGCGAGCGTACCGCCTGAAATGATTCAATACGGTAAAAACGTATAAAGTTATTTTTTACTTCCTCAATAACAGCATGAAGGTTATTCATATCCACGAGCTGCGACATCTGCAGGAACTCAGTTTTTTTCATTAGCGCGACCTCCTTGAAACAATACTAATCAATTCCCCCCAAAAAAACAACACTCTATCTCCTCGGAGGTTGAAAGTTTGAAAGTTTATATCTTTAATGCGCTAAAAATACTAGTTTTAACTCTCTTAACTATATAGAAAAAATGTGCCAAAAGGATAAAAAACTATTTCAGCGTGCGGCAATCTTTCAATCTTTCAACCTCCGAGGAGGGGTTTATTCGACGGTGACGGATTTTGCCAGGTTGCGGGGCTGGTCTATATCACACCCGAGGAGTCGGGCCGTGTGGTATGCCAGGAGCTGAAGAGGAACGGTATTTAAAAGAGGGGTGAAGATCTCCATGGTCTCGGGGATGTATATGATATCTTCGGCCAGTTCGGAGACGGTACTGTCTCCTTCGCTTGCAAGGGCTATGACAGAGGCGTCGCGGGCCCTGACTTCCTCTATATTGGAAAGGACCTTCTCATAAACACAGCTGCGCGTGGCTATGACTACTACCGGGACCTCCCCGTCTATAAGGGCTATCGGTCCGTGCTTCATCTCACCCGCAGGGTACCCCTCAGCGTGTATATATGATATTTCCTTGAGCTTAAGCGCCCCCTCAAGGGCTATGGGGTAATTGATATTCCTTCCCAGGTAAAGGAAGTTCTTCTTCTTGAAGTACCTGTGGGCTATCTCTTTTATTGTTTCATTCTGGGTGTCGAGTATATGCTTTACCTTGTTGGGAAGATGGATAAGGGCCTCGGATATTTCGAGGGCTTTCTTTTCATCAAGCATCCCCCGGATTATACCCAGGTGAAGCGTAAGCAGATAGAAGGCGGTAAGCTGCGAAGTAAAGGCCTTGGTCGAAGCCACACCTATCTCGGGTCCGGCGTGGGTGTATATAACGCCTCCGGCTTCACGGGTCATTGTGGAACCGAGAACGTTGCATACCGCGGCGGTAAAGGCTCCCCGGGAAGAAGCCTCCCTGAGGGCGGCAAGGGTATCGGCGGTCTCCCCGGACTGCGATACCGCCATTACCAGGGTTTCGGAATCTATGGGAGGCTGCCTGTACCTGAACTCGCTTGCTATATCAACCTCGCAGGGGATCTTAAGAAAATCTTCAAGAAGGAATTTTCCCACCAGGCAGGCGTGATACGCGGTTCCGCATCCGATAAGAAATATTTTCTTTATTTTCCTGATCGCTGCGGGTTCCATATTGAAATCCTCAAAAATCACCTTGCCCGTATCCCTCACCAGGCTTCCCATTACAGTCTCCTGGATAGCCCTCTGCTGTTCGTATATCTCTTTGAGCATAAAATGCCTGTAACCCTGTTTCTCGGCCATTACCGGGTCCCAGGATACGGTCAGGGGTTTTCTCTCTGTTTCAGCCCCGTCTGCTCCGGAAACGGTTACCGACCCGCTTTCTATTACGGCTTTATCTCCGTCTTCAAGGAATATGAATTCTCTGGTGTACGGCAGAACAGCCGGGACATCGGAGGCCAGAAAATTTCCGTCTTCGCCCAACCCTATTATAAGAGGGGAATCTTTTCTTGCCGCTATGATTCTTCCGGGCTCCGAAGAGCTTATTACCCCCAGGGCGTAGGAGCCCTGAAGCTTCTTCAGAGCGGAACGGACAGCTTCTGCAAGAGATACTTCTCCGTTAAGCTCATCTTCAACCAGGTGAGCTATCACTTCGGTATCGGTATCGGAAGTAAACCGGTGTCCCGCGGAAGAGAGTTCTTTCTTTAGGCGGAGGTAATTCTCTATTATGCCGTTATGGACCACTACGATCTGGCCGCTGCAGTCGGTATGCGGGTGTGCGTTCTCATCCGAGGGGCGCCCGTGGGTGGCCCATCTGGTATGTCCGACCGCTGTATTTCCTTCGGGATGCTCCCCCTCTATGAGGCGTTCAAGGTTGGCGATCCTGCCCCGGCACCGGTACCGGCTGATTTTTTTCTCCGGGGATATTACGGCTATACCGGCGGAATCGTACCCGCGGTATTCAAGGCGTTTTAACCCTTCCAGGAGTATTCGGGAGCTCTGGCGGGACCCTGTGTATCCTACAATCCCGCACATTCCAGGTTACCTCAGGTAAGGGTTTCCCGCGCCGCGTCGGCGATTGAAGCAGCGCATTCCTCGGTTATCTCCCTGGTAGGCCCCTCAACCATGACCCTTATCATTTTCTGGGTCCCGGAGTACCTTACGAGCACCCGGCCCTTTGAACCGAGTTTCTCTTCGGCGCGGGAGATGGATTCCTTCAACTGAGGCACATCCTCTACAGGGATCTTCTCCCTGACATCAATATTTATGAGAGCCTGCGGGTAGGTTTTCATAATCTTCGCAAGCTCCGAAGGCTTCTTCCCCGTAGACTCCATTACAGAAAGGAGCTGCAGGGCTGTTATTATGCCGTCGCCGGTGGTATGAAGGTCCCTGAAAATTATGTGTCCGGAATCCTCTCCACCGAGCATAGCGTCATTTTCAAACATCTTTTCAAGGACAAACCTGTCCCCGACCGGGGCCTCTATGTGCCGGATAGAGTTCTTCTCGAAACACTCTTTCAGTCCTATATTGCTCATAACCGTGGTTACCACGGAATTGTTCTTAAGTCTTCCGGAATTTTTCATATGCAGAGCGCATACGGCTGTTATCTTATCTCCGGATATTACATCCCCGTTCTCATCAACAGCTATAAGACGGTCGCCGTCGCCGTCAAAGGCAAGGCCGATATCGGCCTCGTTTTCCTTTACGGCTTCGGATAATATCTCAGGGTGCAGGGACCCGGCGTTCTCGTTTATATTTATACCGTTGGGGGTTATATTCAGCGGGATAACCTCCGCCCTCATTTCCCGGAAAAGGGTAGGGGCCACCTTGTATGTGGCTCCGTTTGCGCAGTCTACGGCAATGGTCATCCCTTCAAGAGAGATATGCCTGGGGAGGGTATGGCGTAGAAAGACTATGTACCTGCCCAGGGCATCATCTTCCCTGAAGGCTTTTCCTATGCTCTGGGATGGGGGGAGAAGGTCCTGAAGTTTACCCGAGGATACAAGCTCCTCTATCTCCCGTTCCTGGCCGTCATTCAATTTTACACCTGAGTTTGAGAATATCTTTATCCCGTTATCCTCGTAAGGGTTATGCGATGCTGATATCACAACCCCGGCATCCGCGTCCATATTGTTTGTTATAAAAGCTATACCCGGAGTAGGCATGGGACCTACCAGAACGACATCGGCGCCCATTGAGCACATTCCGGAAGCAAGCGCGCTCTCAAGCATGTACCCGGAAAGCCTGGTATCCTTTCCTATGATTATCCTGGGCCGGTGGCTCTTTTTTCCCAGGACATATCCCATCGCCTGTCCTACCCGCAGGGCCGTCTGCGAGGTCATTGGAGATTTGTTGGCCACCCCCCGTATACCGTCTGTGCCGAATAACCTGCTCATAAGTCTTTTACGCCTTCTTTCTTTTTGGATTCCGTGTTCTGTCTCAGTTTCACTACTGTTTCCGCCTCGTAAAACCCTCTGGCGGAGGTGTTGGGGTATATTACGGTTCCCCGGGAAAGAAGAGTCCCCGGAGCTGTAACAGAATTACACCCTGTCTGAACCCCGTCTGCCATTATGGCGCCGAACTTCTTAAGCCCGGTCTCATATTTCCGATCCCCGATATCCAGTACGACCGGGGAGGGGACAAGTTTAAGATTGGCCAGTTTGGTTCCGGCTCCCAGGTTAACGCTTCCCAGGATACTGTCCCCTATATAAGCGAAGTGCCCGGCTTTGCTTTCATGTAACATCACCGAGTTTTTCATCTCAGTGGTATGTCCCACTACGCACCCTGATCCTGTCAGGACGTTGCCGCGGATATAGGCTCCGTGGCGGACCTCTGTTCCGGGACCTATCAGAGCCGGGCCTCTTATGTAGGCGCAAGGCTCCACCACGGCCTCTGCCCCTATCTCTATATCCCCTCCCTCAAGAAAGGCCCCTGCGTGTATCAGGGCCCCGTTATCCAGCCTGGTATCTTCAAGTACTGCTGAACCGTTTCGTCTTATCCCGGAGATATTAGGGGTAAGGATTTCCTCAACGCATTTCCTGATATTTGCGAGGCCTTCCCAGACATACTCGGCATCTCTGAAAAGAATGTCGAAAATATCGTTTTTCGGGTCAAAAAAATCTTCCGGTCGAATCATGGGAAAAGATTAGCAGAGAGAACGATAAAAATCAAGTTTTTATTGCCCGGAAAGAAGCCGGGGATCTCCCCTTGAAATAAGATGAAAGTGGTGTTAATATTTTATTGGAAGCAGTGATTTTACGCAGGAACCGATAAGGGCAAACCCGTCGAAAGACGGGGACGCAAAGCCGCGGGGCTAAAAATCAGCAATACGGGCTGAGAAAGCCGGCCGGGTTGCCGATTCACGCTAGCCGGGTTGCCGAAGATCTCCTGAAGGAGGTTAGGCGGTGCCGGTATAATGTTATTAAAGGAAAAAATTAAAAAGGCTGCGTGGTTTTTCCTGGCGTTTCTGTTTCTAACGGTCTCAGGAGCGTATTCTCTGGATATAATAATTCTGCCTCCGATTGACCTTCCTCCCGGCGGCGGAGATGAGGTGCTTACTCCTTCCGTCTCAGTTAACCCTGAAACCCTGAACCTCTCCAGCAATATAAGAAATATTACCGTTTATATTGAGTTTGCCGGAGATTACTACGGTGACGAGGTAGACAGGGCGACGGTTAACCTTTATGCTGACGGATCCGGCCCCGTATCTGCCCTGGAACATCCGTGGGAGGCCTCCGGAAATACGCTTATGCTGAAATTCTGCGCTGAAGAGGTGAAAGGGTACCTTTTTACGGATGATAGTGCGGAGATATCCCTGGAAGGAGAGCTTTTATGCGGCCAGGTTTTTGCGGGCGGAAACACTATAAGGGTTATAGATCCTCCGGCTGAGTCCCCGGGCCGGGCGGATGAAACTCCCGGTAACATCGAAGATACCCCGGGTAACAGCGGTAACGCGCCCGGAAGAAGCGGGGATACCCCGGGTAACAGCGGTAACGCTCCCGGGAACTCCCGGGGCGGAGGGTTTGGGGCGGCTTCTCTTTCCCAGGCCCGGTACCGTTACAGTCTTGAGCCTATCCCGGAGGAAGCCTCTCTTGTAAGCGCCTATATAGGAAGCGGACGGGGTTACGAGGTTACTGCCTTTGTAAGGGAAAAGTGGGTTGCGGGAGAAAAACTTATTGAACTCAGCGCGGCGTCATCCGGAGACGCTAACCTGTATATTGAGTACAGCATATCCGGGGGTGAAGAGTCCCTCGCAGCGGAGAGGCAGAACCTGAAACCCGTAACCGCTTCTCAGAAACCCCTCTCCGGTACTTCTCTGGTGCGTGTCTATTATGACGTCAGATCTCTTGAGAGAACTGGGGTATCGGAAAGAGATATAGCCCTTTACGGGTGGAATGAGACAGGGAGGGCCTGGGAACCTGTAGAGGGGGCCGTTCTGGATGACGTGGAAAAGAACCTTTCGGCCCCCGAGACCGGGAAGTACTCGCTGTACAGGGTTATGTCATCTGCGCCGGCGGAAGAAAGCAGGCCGGAAAAGGCTTCAAGCTCCCTGGGGCAGAATTATCCCAACCCCTTCAATCCGGCTACGACAATACCCCTGACCCTTACCCGTGACGGACACGTAACTCTGAAAATCTATAATATGCGCGGCCAGTTGGTAGCCACACTGGTAGACGGTTTTATGCCCGCCGGGAATCACAATATAGTATTTCCTGACGGAGAAACTCTTTCCAGGGGCGTCTATTACTACCAGCTCAGAGCGGGAAGTGATGTTAGCACCAGGAGAATGGCCGTACGGTAGATCTTCTTTTTGAAAAACCTCCGAAAATACATTTCCGCAGTTTTCCTTATAGTTATATTATTATGGTCTTCTCTCCCGGTTTCGGGTTCCGATACCGGAGCTGATTTTTTAAAGTTCGGGACCGGCGGGAGGCTTTCGGCAATGGGGGAGGCTGGTTCCGCGCTTAGAACCGGACTTATGTCGGCGCACTGGAACCCTGCGGGTATATCCGGGGCCGATAGTATCCAGCTGGGGGCGATGCATGCCTTTACCACAAGTGATTCTTCCATAGAGTTCGTCGGCACTATGATCCCGGCCGGGAGAATGGGGAATTTTGCTCTTTCCGCGGTGCTTCTGCGTATTGACCCCATGGACAGGATGGATTACGAGGGTAACCTGATCGGTGATTATATCTGGAGGGAATGGGCCCTCACCGGGACCTGGGGTAGGGAGGCCTTTAACGGTCTGCATGCCGGGCTGGCCGTTAAAATGATACGCAAGGAAGAGAAAGACCCTCTCCTGGGAGATTCATCCGGGACCGCCTTTGCTTTTGACACCGGTATAATTTATGAACCGGAATTTCTTCCGGGTCTCTCTTGGGGTGTATCAGTACTTAACAGCGGGGACGGGATACGAATGAAAGGGTCTCCCGTAAAGGATAAACTGCCCGGGGTTTTCAGAACGGGGGTATCTTATCTGTATGAACCCGTTATTTTCAGCGCGGAACTCGCCAGACCCCGCGGAAGCGGGTGGGAACCCGGGGTAGGAGCGGAGCTCAGGTACACGGAAAACCTGTACCTAAGGGGAGGATACTACGACCGCGAGGGGAATATAAGCGGAGTGACTTACGGCGCCGGATTTCAGTATAATATTCTCTCCATTGACTGGGCCAACCTTCCAGCCGGAGAAATGCTGGGAGCAACCAGGGAAAACAGGTTTTCAGTTGTTGTAAGTTTTAAATAGGGAGCGTCATTATGAAGGCGCACCCTCCGTCTTTGCGGTTTTCCGCCCGGAGCCGGCCGCCGTGCGCTTCTGCTATTCTTCTGGCAAGAGTAAGACCCAGCCCCACTCCTTCTACCTGTCCTGTGAAGCTCTTCTCAAGCTGACTGAATTTTTCAAATACAGTTTCCAGATCTCCTGGAGGTATCCCGGGTCCGTTGTCTTCTATAACCAGTTTAAGGGTTCCGGCTTCCTGTACACCTTGAATAAAGAGTTTCTTATTCCTGGATGTATTGAATTTTAAAGCATTCTCAATAATATTCTCAATAGCTTCGCGAACCTTGTCTCCGTCCACAAAAACCCCTCGTATATCTCTCAGACCTGTTTTCTCAACTTCTGTGCCGCTCTCTTCAATAGAAGGTCTCAGTTCAGAGAGCACATCATCAACAAGTTCTTCAATTACGGTATTTCTCTTGCTGAGAGTTATATCTTCGGATTCAAGAAGAGTGAACCGCAGGAGACGGTCTACGAGTTCGGAGAGATGATTTGCGTTTTCATCAATCGTTTTCAGGAAATCCTTCTCCTCTTCGCTCAGTCTGGAGAGTGTCTCATTTTCATTAAGAATGGAAGTAAAGCCTATAATGGAAGTAAGCGGGGTTCTGAGCTTATGGCTCATCAGGCGGAGGAAATTTTTCTTTACCTTCTCCTCTTTTTTAACCTCTGTAACGTCTCTAAAGACAAGCAGCCCGCTTGCGCTGCTGGATTTTTCTCCTTTTATGGCAGTGAAAGCTGCTGAGAGATACAGGGGCGTCGGCTTCTCTCTGGAGAGCTCGAAATGAACCGGCTCCGGCGTATTCATTAGTTCCCTGAGCGGTACAGTGGAGGTGAATCCGCTGAGTTTTACCTGGATATTCCCGTTTTCAAGATCTTCTCCGAGCAAGGCAGAGGCCGAGTTATTATGCATTACCACTTTCATCTCCTTATCAAGGAGGACCGCCCCGTCACTCATCTCGCTGAAAAGGGTATTCAGCTTGTCTTTCTCCCTGCTCAGGTTGTCAAATAGAGATGAGTTCTCTATAGCCACGGCGGCCTGGGCGGCAAATATTGAAAGGAGTTTTATATCGTTATCGGTGAACCCCTTTTCAAATTTTGAGCGATGCAGGTTTACAACTCCCAGAAGCCTTTTTCTGCTCACAAGGGGGACTGTTATAGCCGAATTTATTCCGTCGTAAGAGTCTATATGTCCGAACCGGGAATCGTTTTTGACGTTACCCTCAACCATTATATCTTCCCGGAGTTTTGCCGCGTATCCGGATATGCGGTCCCCGAGTTTAACCCTTCTTCCTATAACAATATCGCTTCTTCTTCCGGATGCGGCCTTGACCTCGAGTACGCCGGCTTCCTCATCCAGGAGCATTATGGACCCCCCCTCTGCGTTAAGAGCGTCCCGGGCCAGTTCAACTATCAGATTCAGGAGTTCTTCAAGGTTCATTATTGAGCTTATCCCCTTGCTTGATTCGTAAAGGTTTATGACCTGCTTTAGTCCGCTTACTTCTTTTGCAAGACGCTGTTTCTCCAGGCATTTGTCAACCAGGATATGCACCTCGTCAAGATTAAGCGGTTTGGAGATGTAATCATAGGCTCCGAGCTTCATCGCTCCCACGGCAGAATCCACTGAGGCGTAAGCGGTCATAATAATGACTTCCGTTTCGGGGTGGGCGGACCTTGCGGCCTTAAGAACGCCTATACCGTCAATATCCTGCATTTTCAGGTCAGTTATGACAACGTCGTAAACATTTTCCCTGAAAAGTTCAACCGCAGTTTCCCCGCACTCCGCTTCATCCGCAAGGTATCCTTCCGATTCAAAAAAATGTTTAAGCCCTATCCGAGCGTCGTCGCTGTCATCAACTATAAGAAGCTTTGCTTTTTTCTCCGGGTCACTCATTCTTCTCCGCGGGGAGAGTGAATATGAACTCTGCCCCTTCACCTACTTTTGATTTAACATTTATATCCCCACCCTGCTGACGGACGATGCCTTTTACTATGGCCAGACCCAGTCCGGTCCCTTTCTGTCCCTTGATCTTTTTCCTTATCCCTTTTACCTGTTCAAACTTGCTGAAAATAGAGTCCAGCTGATCCTCTGGAATCCCCATCCCCGTATCAATGACCGAAACCCGTATGTAATCTCCTTCCGGGACCGCCTTTACGGTTATAGTTCCTTTCTCGGGCGTGAACTTTATGGCGTTACTTATAAGGTTGGTCAGAACTTGTCCGGTTCTTTCAGGGTCTGCGTAGGCCCGGGGTATATCCCCTGTCTCCATTTTAAGTTCTATGTTCTTTTTATCCGCCTGCACCCGGTAGAGAGATATAACCTCGTTTATCACCTCTTCAGCTCTGAAATTCTCCGGTATAATTTCCAGTTTACCCCTTTCAAGTTTCGCGGTATCAAGAAGCGCGTTTATGAAGTTTTCAAGTCTCTTTGAATTTTTCTTCATAACCATAAGGGACTCCCTCTGCTTTTCATTGATCCCTCCCAGGCGTTCTTTTATGAGGAGGTCAAAATGGATACCCATAGCGTTAAGGGGAGAGCGGAACTCGTGGGTTATGCCGGAGACAAAATCCTGTTTCATCCTGTCAAGTTCCGCAAGCTTGTTTGCCATCCTGTTTAAGGTTCGGGCCAGACTTCCGAGTTCGTCGCGGCTCGTTACCTCTATTACAGTGTCAAGTTTCCCACTCCCGATACTTTCGGCCCCGGCAGCCATTTTCCTGATGGGTTTTACCATCATTGCCGATAGGAGTACGGCCCCCAGAAACCCCAGGATAAGTCCTATTCCTGCTATTCCGAATATACGCTTTCGGGTCTCCGCGAGGGTATCATCTATTATCCTGGTGATACCGGGACTGGAGAAAGCGACAAGCGCCTGGGCCAGAACTTCTCCGGATACCTCAACAGGAGCGTGAGAGATCAGGAGTTCCTTCCCGTTTTTAAAATCCTGTATAGTTGCCGGTTCCGTTAAGAGTTCAAGTTCGGGTATATCAATAAAACTTCCCATTCTGTCCGGGTCAGAGTGCGCGATTACCTCACCTCCGGGTCTGAGTACCGCAGCGTAGACCACGGTATCGTCAATGGTTATCCCTCTGATATAATTTATGAGCTGTATGCGGCTTGAGGATATTTCTGATTCCCGGCCCACCCGGGCCAGCCCTGCCGCCGCTGAGCTGCGGGTCTCACGGATTTCCCTTAAAAGGAGGTTTCTTTCCTCTATATACAGAAAAATGGATACCCCGGCTATCACCAGCAGCGTGAGCGAGCAGGTGAGAAGCGAGAATTTGGTTCTAAGTTTCATTCTTCAAGCTCCCTCCGGACCCTGTTCAGGTTTTCCGCGGCTTCCCTTAGATCCGGGTTATGGCGCAGGGCCTCCTCCCAGAGGGACTCGGCCTCGTGAAGATCCCCCCGGGAATATTCTATGAGCCCCCGGCGGTTAAGCTCCGCGGCCTTATCCCTCATATTACTAACAATCTCCTCTTTCTCCCCGGCTATATCTTCCGCGCCGTATTCTTCCGCTTTCCTGTAGTTTTCCAGGGCTTCAGGAAGGTTTCCTTCATCTCTCTTTTCCCTGGCCAGGTTTATGTAGGCCCCGGCTTTACCTGCTTTCGCTTCATCGTTTCCGGGGTCAAGTTCAAGAGCTCCCCCAAAGGATTCGGCGGCTTCGGCCCATCTTCCGGATCCCAGATGGCTCTCTCCTCTTTGAATCAGCGCTGTTATGTTACGCTGTCTTACCCTTTCGCGGCGTTCCCGCTCCAGCGCGGCCCGTCTTTCTTCAAGTTCTCTTATACGCAGGGAAGCCTCCCGGTATATCTCTTCCGCCGATTTGTTTTCGGGATCAATGGCAAGGGCCTTTTCGGCTTCTTCCCGGGCTTTACCGAACTCCAGCCTTTCGTAATGTTCTGTAGCCCGGTCGGTTATGGTCTGGGAAACTTCCCGGAACCTGTTTTCAATAAGGTCTATGTACTCAAGGGCTCCCTTGTGGGCTGAGTATAGAAGTAGGATATCTTCAAAAGCAGCCCGGGCCGAGGTCAGGTCGCCTTTTTCAAAACGGTTTTTTCCTTCTTTAAAAGTATTTTCAATCTCCCTTTTTACCTCCGTGCTCTCAACAGAGACCTCTATGAGGCTGAGATACTCCTCTGCTTCGCGGTGGCGCGGGGCGACAAGGAGAAGGTTGCGGAACTCCCGGTAGGCGTCAAGTATGCGTCCGGCGCGGTAGTATCTCTCGCCTTTTTCAAAATGCTGCCTGATTTCTGCTTCAAGAGCTGCCTCCCGGTATCCGTCCCCGAAGGTAAAGCTCAGGGAGAGCCTGTGAGAATCATCAAACCTGCCCCCGGGTACCCAGGCGTAATCAAGGGTGATATCGCGTGTGAGTAAACCTCCGCCGAGCCTTATGCCGTTTGAGAGGTCATCTTTTCCAGTCCAACCGGTCCGTAAGGCGATGAGTCTGTGGAAAAGAACCTCAGCTCCCGCGGAGATATATGAGCTTTCACCTGCCGGCGCAGTCATATTTACCCCGACTTCAAGTTCAGCACCCGCAAACTCAAACTCCCGGGTCGCACCCGCCCGGAAAGCCAGGGGAAGAGGGGATCTCTTCTTTATGAACCTCATCCCGTTTCCGATATTAAGCAGCGAGGCCCCGAGGCGGAGCCCTTCGGCCGGGGTTTTCCAGAGGATGCCGGCATCGGCGGCCATAGATGTGGCGGAGTAAGTGTCAAGTTTCTCGTGCAGTATTTTAAGGCTGATACCGGGATATAAGGGGGAGAAGATTTTAGGAGAATACGCTATACCGGGAGAAAAAGCGTATGCACTTACGGACCCGGCCGGCATTCCATCGGGAGTATACGCGTCAATATCTCCCGAATGGTAGTACCCGGAAAATACCGCAAGTGTTCCGCGGAGGGGTTCCGAAGGATAGAGAAAAGCCGCCGCCCCGCGTCTCATCCCTTCGCCGGCCTCGTTATGTGCCAGGAATAAGTTGCTGAACCCGGCCGGGCCGACTGAAGCCGGGTTATACCACAGGGCCGAAGTGTCTCCTGTAAAGGCCGCCGCGGCTCCGCCCATTGCCGTCGCCCGGGCCCCGGTCTCAAAACGCAGGAAATGAGCCCCGCGGCCCCTGGACCGTCCGGTTCCCGAAAGAAGCATTACAAAAATAAACGTTGCCGCGGTTACCTTCATCGTATTATAATGAGCTTGCCCCTGGTAGAGTCCGTCTCGTTCTCTATATGATAGAGATAGACCCCGCTTCCAGCGTCTATATTATCCCATACCGCCTGTTCTCCCCCGTCATTTCTTATTCTTTTAACGAGTTTTCCGTCCGGGGAGTATATCCTTATGAGGCAGCCGGGAGTTATCTGGGTGAATGTAATGGAAGAATCTCTGCCCTCAATATAAGGTACGGGGAAAGCGTAGGCCCGGGAAAGGTCCCCGCTTCCTGTAACTCCTATGGAAAAAACGCTGAGCCTGTCAGTTTCCGCGGAGAGAGTCTTAGAGACGGGGTCCCTTGAAAGCGGCTGAACCCGTGTCCAGAGACTGTTTGCCGTATCAAGTCGGTATATCTCAAGGGTATGCGCGCGCTCTTCTTCGCCCTCAGGAGAGCTGAAGCTGAGAGTCAGTGGCTTTTCAAACCTTTCAACGGATTTATTTCCGCTCCCGTAAGCTTTTATCTCAACAAGAGAAGTTTCTATTATAAGGGAGTAGGGGTCCCTGCCGAAACCGTGTTTCTCTCCGGCCCTTGCGGCGGCGCTCAGGGCTGCCTGCGGTATCTCAGTTGATATAATTATAAAAAACTTATCCCGTGCCGCATTTTCCGGAATATCCACGTTTACGGTTTCCCCCGCTCCGGAGACCCGGTTTGAATCCGCGGGGTCAAGTATAGTCGTAAATACCGATTCCGAACCGGCAAAGCTGTTGAGAAGCGTATCGGAAGCTTCAGAGGATATCTCAACACGGTATGAGTAGTTATTTTTTAATATTTCCTCCGGGGTGAAGGTAAATGTATGAAGGCCTGATACGGTATCGTAAGACTCGCTGAAATCAAGGTCAAGAGGTTCAGCTCCTTCTAAGACCCTGTTCCTGTTATCTCTCACCGGGTAAACGGATACAGCTTCACGGGTTTTCCCGATACTCATCCGTTTATTGAAACCCATACTTATTGGGGTCCCGGTCTCAATACCCGCCGCCCCGTCCAGGGGGGTTAGAGATACAAGCTCGGGCGGTTCCCTGTCATCCGGGGTGAACGACCCCGAAAGTATAAATTCAGATACAGCCGTGTTCCCAAGAGTATCGGTGATAGCCACAGGGACGCTTGATATGCTTACGCGGGAGCCGTCTGTGCCGTATTCGGCGTATAGGGTAGTTGAAGAGGTATCGGTGAAGTACACGGTTATCACCTCACCTGACTCGTTCCATTCCCCGTATGCCTCTCCCCAGGAGAGTCCTCCTTCCGGCACAAATACAAGGTCAATATTGGAAGAGTCCACGGTTGGCCTGTTCGTTGGTTCGCTGAAAGTTATGACGACGTAATCACCGTCGTCGGGGCCCGGGCGGGGGATCCCACCGTCACTTGCGATCGCGCTCAGAACCGCCGGCGGCGCTCCGTCAGTGCAGGCCTCGGCCGAAAACCCGGTGCTTCTGCCGGATGTATCGGTGAAAGCCCCGGCTTCGCATTCAAGCATGGGGGTTCTTCCGGTTTTCATTATGCCGTCGGTAAAGTAAATATAAATAATCTTCGGGTTCATTACATCCGCTTCTGCGTCTGTAATATCAACCTCGCCTCCGGCTATGGTTATCTTTTCCGGATCGGTCTTGCCCGCGTTCATATTCTTATCAAACCTTAGACGTACAGCGTCAATATACCCGTTTGAGCTCCTGTCCATAGTGGTTCTTGAGATTATCGCGGGTGTGGATAGATCCACCCCGAAATCCCCTTCAAGTACAAAGGTATGACTGGAGGAGTTCCCCGCCGCATCGGTAAAGGTGAAGCTGTCAACAAGTATCTCAAACCCGGTATCTATGGTTGGAGCCCCGCCGCTGGCTGAAAGCGTTATGGTAAGTCTGGTGTTGGCCGCGCCCCATACCGCTGAACCGATAAAGCCGTCCCCATCGGTCCAGGTGGTTCCTACCGGAGGGGTAAGCACGGAGTCTATATTTTCATTTGTTATCAGGGGCGGCGGGGATACTGCCTCGCTGAAGGTTAAGATTACTTCATCCCCTGCTTGTATACCCGGCTCGTTACCCGATGCCACAGCTTCATATATTACAGGAGACGCTCCGTCCCTTACGGAGAGAGACCCGTAACCTGCTAAAGGTATCGGGTCGGGCTCAAGACCAGTGAGTCCTCCGGTGTCTTCAATATACTCAAGTTCCGGGGTTATCCCGGTATCCTGTGACTGGTTTGAAAAGGATATCTCAATTAATGTCTTATCCGGGCTTACATAAGTTATACTGCGGTTGTCAAAGGCCCCTATTAGAAGCCCGTTAGGGTTAAAGGCCGAGGTATCTACAGCCTTATTGAACTCTATTGCGATCCCATCAACAACCCCGTCCAGGGCGCTGTCAATCGTCCAGGCGTCTGTTATTCTTGGGCAGTCAAGGGCGATAGTCCTTGAGGAGATATTGTTATTATAATTATCCTCTATTATACTTTTCCCGTCATTGACCCGCAGGAATATATCGTAGTACCCGGCCGGCACTCCGTCGGTATCCCACTGGGTATGAACCTGTTTTTGGCCGCCGCCGGGAACCGGCCCGATAGTAGTGCTTGATATAAGAATGCCGTCATTTGAAGGATTCCCTCGAAAAAATTCCACGGTCGTTTCTGTTGCACCGTAAACCATAAAAGTAAGATCATTTGTGTAGCTTACTGACCAGCTGTTTCCCTGATCTTCAGAAGTCGCCGGTCTACCCTGCTCAAATGCCCCCGAGCTGTCGGCTGCCCAGCCGTAGCCGTCAAAGTCTTCACCTATCGGAGAGTTTGCCGCGGTGCTCTTTGCAACTATCCAGTACGTAGTTCCCTCTGTGAGTTTAATATGTTCCGGAAAAGGGATATCCCTCCATCGTAATCCTGATTTAGGAATATTAACGGTGGAGGTGGCAAGGGAGATTCCAGAAGGAACAGGATCAGCTCCCGAAAAATCGCTTTCCTGAATATTTACGGTCAGATCGGAGTTTCCGCTGTTTGAGATGAAAAGTTTAACTCCGGCGAAATTTATATTATTTTTAAAATAAACT